>NZ_BDUF01000032.1 GCF_002335525.1 Effusibacillus lacus | reverse complement strand
CTTCTTGAAACCCCTTCGTATGAAACGAGGGGGGAACTAAAAAGTGACATTTTCATAGAACAGTTAAGGTGACATTTTCACTGAATCTTGACATGAGTCAGTTTTCCATGAGTCAGTTTTCCATGTAGTCATTTCGCCAAATTGTTTCACCCCTCCTCGGCAATTTCGCTACTTTTTGTCCAGGAACTCGATCGGAACGGTGACGATTTCCGGGAACAGCACCAACAGAAGCAGGATCACAATATGCACAATCAGGAACGGCCATACCCCCCGCATGATGCCGACCATGTCGACCTTGCCCACACCGCATGCCACGTTCAACACGGTTCCGACAGGAGGAGTCAGCAAGCCGATACAGTTGTTCAGAATGAACAGAATCCCAAAGTAAACCGGATCGATGCCGGCCTTCTGCACAATCGGCATCAACACCGGGGTCAGGATCAGGATCGTCGGCGTCAAATCGACAGCCGTGCCGACAACCAGCACGAGTGCCATGATCATTAACAGGAGCAGAGTCTTGTTATCGACCAACGGCCCCAGGATCTGGGTGAGTTCTCCCGGAATGTTGGCAATTGTGATTAACCATGCGGACACCATTGCCGCAGCGGCCAGGAACATCACAACGCTTGTGGTCTTCGCTGCGGACACCAGTACTTCATAAATGTGGGAAACTTTCAGTTCCCGGTAGACGAAGAATCCGACAAACAATGCGTAAAAGACAGCCACAACCGCCGCTTCGGTCGAGGTAAACACCCCTCCGCGCATCCCAACGACGATAATCACCGGCAGGATCAGCGCCCAAATTGCATCCACCGTTGCCTTGATCATTTCTTTAAAAGACTTGCGGGGGGAGACGTCATAGTGGCCGTGGCGAACCAGCCACGCCCAGGTGATTGCCAATCCGGCCGCCATCAGGAGACCCGGAACGATGCCTCCGAGGAACAGCTTGGTAATCGATACGTTCGCTGTTACACCGAAGATAATCATCGGTATACTGGGCGGAATTATGGGAGCAATGATTCCGCTCGCTGCAATCAAACCGCTTGACCGGTTGCGGTCATAGCCCGCTTTCACCATCATGGGAATCAAAATGGCCCCGAGCGCTGCCGTATCTGCCACTGCCGAACCGGACAACCCAGCGAACAGCACACTTCCTATAATTGCCACGTAGCCGAGACCCCCCCGAATATGTCCGACCAGTGCCATCGCAAAATTCACAATGCGTTTGGAAATTCCTCCGAGATTCATCAATTCCCCGGCCAGGATAAAAAACGGGATCGCCAGCAGCGGAAAGCTATTTGCCCCGTTTATCAAGTTTTGGGCAATGATTTGACTGTCGAATGCGTCCAGGAAGAACATCAGGGCGACACCGCTTACCAGCAATGCAAAAGCGATTGGCATTCCGAGCGCCATCGCTCCCAGCAGCGCACCAACGAAAACGGTCAATGTCATTTCTTTCTCCCCCCTGCCTTACTGTTTCATCGTAGGATCCAAAAGTTCTTCCGATTCCTGCACGGTCATCAATTCATCGGCCGATTTCTTGCCTGTCAAGACTTGATAGATGTTGAACAGTATGATAATGCCCATTCCGATACTTGTAATGATGCCGATTCCATACACAAACGAGAGCGGGAGACCCGTCGCGGGCGCTTTACTGTCCATGTTCAGGACAGTGATTTTCCAACTTCCGTCAAGTAGCAGCCAGAGACAATACAGAACCAGCAGGCTGCTGATGAGAAAGACGGTTTTTTTCAATCCCCGCGGGAGTTTCTTCACGAACATGTCAACTCCCAGATGCTGATTGTCTTTCAGGGCCGCGATGGATCCAAGGAACACCAACCAAATGAACAAAATCGGCGCGATCTCCTCCGACCAAGTGATGCCGGAGTTAAACACATATCGCAACACTACGTTGATAAAGACGAGAATACACATGATTCCTAAAGAAAAGGCAATCGCAACGTTGAGCAGATTGCCGATTGCCTTGGAAATTTTCCGCATACACCACAACTCCCTTGCTAATTTTGCCGCAGCGCCAAGCTTCTATTCTGCTTTAGGACTTCCGGATTCACTGGATGTGCCGGGCGTTGGCCGGACAATGCCTGCAGAAGGTTATCGGCTGCCAGATGGGCCATTTTTAACCGGGTTTTGACGCTCGCGCTGCCGATGTGCGGAAGAGTCACCACGTTTGGAAGAGTCAAGAGCGGGTGATTCAAGGGAATTGGTTCCTGTTCGAACACATCCAGGCCGGCCGCCCAAATCGTGCCTTTTTTCAATGCTTCGTACAAGTCATCTTCGTTGACGATTCCGCCGCGGGCCGTATTGATGAGAACAGCGTTTTTTTTCATCAGAGCCAACTGTGCTTTGCCGATCAGATTGTGGGTTTCGGGTGTATAAGGAGTCATTACGCACACAAAATCGGATTCCCGCAACAATGTCTCCATATCCGTGTATTCGAGACCCAATCGATTCTCGGCATCCGGTTTGCGGCTGCGGTTATGATAAAGTAACCGCATGTCGAAACCTTTGGCCCTTCTCGCCAAAGCTTCCCCGATTCTGCCCAGTCCGATAATCCCCAATGTCGCTCCGTGAATATCCTGTCCGGTCAGTAGCATCGGCGACCACGTCTTCCACTGTCCGCTCCTCAAAAACCCGGACGACTCTACAATCCTGCGGGCCGTTGCCATCAGCAGGGCAAAGGTGAGATCGGCTGTCGTCTCGGTGAGGACCCCCGGGGTATTGGTGACTAGGATGCCCCTGTCCGTGGCGGCCGAAACCTCAATGTTGTTGTAGCCGACCGCCATGTTGCTGACCACTTTCAATTTCGGAGCTTTCTCAAGGAGAGTCCGGTCAATCGTCTCGGTCAACAAACAATATAAACCATCGATTTTCGCAATCTCGTTTTCGAGAACAAAACGGGGTACGGGAACTTCTTCTTCTTCCCACATCCTGATTTCGCAAACCTCCCGGATTCTGGAGACCACCTCTTCCGGAAGTTTTCTGGTGATATACACTTTGGGTTTCAAACGCCTTCACACCCTTTTTTTCGCAGCAGCTCGTCAACCCAACCGCGATCGACGGAGCCGTTCTCGATGGAATCCAGGATCGACTTCTCCATTTCCATGGTGGTTTTCACTTTCCCGATCAAAAATTCGGCCTGTTCAAACGGGACCACCACAACCCCATCCAAATCCCCTACAACAATGTCACCCGGGTTCACTACCGCACCGCCAATCTGTATGGGAACATTGATTTCGCCAGGACCGTCTTTGTAAGGGCCGCGGTGGATGATTCCCTTTGCGTAGACCGGATAATTCAGTTCGCGGATTGCTTCGTAATCCCGGACGGCACCGTCAATGACAAACCCTTCGACTCCATTCTTCTTGGCAAGCCGCACCATAATCTCGCCGATAATGGCGTTGGTCAAATCTCCGCCTGCGTCGACTACGATCACATCCCCGGGCCCGGCCATGTCAATCGCCTTGTGGATCATCAGATTGTCACCAGGTCTGGTCTTGACAGTAAAAGCCGATCCCACCAGTTTGCCGCTTGCATGGATCGGACGAATCCTCGCATCGACAGCATTTAACCGGTTCATATTGTCGGACAGGTGGGGAGTGACAAAGTCCCGGTATTGCCTTAGCAGTTCAGTGGAAGCTTTTCTGACCGCCGGAAAAATTCGAAATCCAATGTTTGGCATGATTCTCCTCCTTCACTGTTTGTACTGCAGGTAAACAACCTTCAACTCCGTATAGAAGTCCTTATTGGTCCCTCCGATCGAATAGGGGCCGACACCGGAGTTCTTGACTCCGCCAAACGGCATATGCCCTTCGCTGATGGTTCCGTTATTGATATGCACCATTCCCGACTCCACTTCATCGACATAAGCATGTGCCCAATCCATCCGGTCGGTGAAAATAGATGCGGTCAGTCCATATTCGGTGTTGTTGCTGACTTGAACCGCCTCTTCGAACGAATTGACACGGATCACAACGAGCACCGGTCCGAAAATCTCTTCTTTCGCAACCCGCATTTCCGGAGTCACGTTTGTAATCAAGGTCGGTTCAAAAAAGTATCCTTTCTGAAACTCTTCTCCCGTCAAACGATTGCCGCCCAGGGCAATAGTGGCACCTTCTTCTTTGGCGCTTTCAATGTATTCCATAATGGTGTTCAGGGCATCCTGACTCACCACCGGACCTATTTGCGTCTCCGGATTCATGCCGTTCCCCACTTTGTACTGCTTCACTTTATTGAGGATATACTGTTCGAGTTGATCGGCATGCTTCTCAAGTACTATCACTCGGCTGATGGCTGTACAGCGTTGGCCGGCATTGGCGTATGCCGAACCTACGATATGGTCTGCCGCGCCTTCCAAGTCACCGTACTCCGCCACAACCACCGGATTTTTCCCGCCAAGTTCCAGTTGAACTTTTGTAAAATTCTTGGCTGCTGTTTGATAAATGCTGCGTCCAACTTGAGTAGATCCCGTGAAAGAGACTCCTTTTACCAAAGGATGACCTACCAAAGCGTCACCGACTTTTCTGCCTTTTCCTACCACCAGGTTGACAGTGCCAGCCGGGAGACCCGCTTTTTCTAACAGCTCGATAAGCAGGACGGCGGTGAGCGGCGTATTGGTTGCGGGCTTAAATACGACGGTGCATCCCGCAATTAACGCGGGGACGATTTTTCGAAGCGGGGTTAATACCGGGAAGTTCCACGGGGTAATGGCAGCCACCACTCCGATCGGAACCCGAACGGTCAGATTGAGTACGCCTTTTCTGTCGCTTGGCAAAGTTATGCCGTCCAGCCTCGCTGCCTCTCCGGCTACATATCTCATTTCCTTTACTCCGCGAATCGCTTCGGTAACAGCTTCTTTCAACGGTTTGCCCTGTTCCCTGCAAAGGGCTTCCCCCAGAAGACCCTTGTTCCGGTCCAACAATTCAATGAATCGGTAGATATACTCTGCCCTTTCGGAAGCGGGCACTTTTCTCCATTCCTCAAACGCTTTGTGTGCCGCTTGCACCGCCTTTTCCACATCTTCTTCCGTCGAAAGCGGAAACTCTCCGACTGTCTCATCGGTGTTCGCCGGGTTGTATACCTGATAAACCTCTTTCGAGGACGCATCCACCCATTCCCCGTTGATGAAGTTTTTATAGATTTTCACGTTTGCTCGGATTGCTTGCATGACCCGCATCCTCCTTTGTTAGATCGATCTTCTTACAATTTCCTTCAAGTCTTCCAGAGTGGGCTTTCTTGGGTTAACCAGGACGTTCCCGCTAGTCATGCCTTCCCGGGCAATATAGTCCAGATTCTCTTCCGTTACCCCATACTCTCTGAGTCCCGCCGGGATGCCGATATCCCTATTCAATTGCCGGATAGCCTTGACCGAAAGTTCGGCCGCATCCCGCAAAGGCAGTCCTTCCGTATTCTCTCCGAAGATTTCGGCGATCTCCTTAAACTTCTCCAGGTTGCCGACCAGATTGAATTCCATCACCTGCGGAAGCAGAATTGCATTTGCTACACCGTGCGGGACTTTGAACTTTCCTCCCAACGGCATACAAAGTGCGTGAGCCAACCCGAGCCGTGTCGGATTGAACGCCATGGCGGCAATTGTGCTTGCAAGCAACATATCGTAACGAGCTTCCAGTTTATCGCCTTGTGCCACCGCCTTACGCAAACTCTTGGCGATCAGTCTCATGCTTTCACGCGACAAAGCTTCTGAAACCGGTTGCGTCGCTTTATTGACAAACGACTCCAGCGCATGGGTCAATGCGTCAATGCCTGTGGCGGCGGTCATCGGTCCCGGCAGCGACAATGTCAGAGCCGGGTCGCAAAGCGCCAGAGTCGGAGCCAGGTATTTGCCTCCAATTCCAAACTTCATATTGTTCTCCTTCTCGGAGATGACCGTCCAGATCGTGACTTCACTTCCGGTTCCGGCAGTCGTCGGGATGCAAATGATTGGCACCCCCGGATTGGGCAATTTATCTAAACCCGCATACTGGGTGATTTTTCCTTCATTGTTAATCATTACGGCAACCGCTTTCGCCGCGTCCTGAGCGCTTCCACCGCCGACACCGATCACCAGGTCGGCCGCAAATTCCTTCGCTTTGCCGGTGGCAATGCCAATGGTTTTTACATCAGGCTCTCTGTCAACTTCTGTAAAAGTCTCAAACGTAATGTGGGACTCTGCCAAAAGATCTGTCACTTTCTTTAAAATTCCGGCTTGCTCCACTCCGGGATCCGATACGACGAATACCCGGGAACCTGCCAGTTTCCGCACTTTCTGCGGCAATTCTTGAATGGCGTTCACACCGAAAACAATTTGGGTGGGAAGTTCGTATTGAAAAATTCGGCTCAACAGATTCATTGTTTCTCTCCCCTATGCGAGAATGGCGCTCTCGTAATCGTTTATGGAAACTCCGCATTCTTCTCCCACTTTTTTGATATCTACGTAGACTTCCCGGCTGAGAGGAATGCCTTGTTCCAACCTCTGCCGTTCGACCCTGAACTCGATTTCGCCCGGCAGGAAAATCTCATCCGTTCCGGCCGCCCTCAGAGCAGATTTGATTTCGTCAATCATTTGATCAATTCGCTGTTTGAACAAATCTGCGGGCATAAACCGGTTAATGTCAACCAGCTGAAAGAAATGGCCGACATTTTGCGGTTTGTCAAAGTCGCCGTAAATATTGTTGATATGCGGGCCAAACCCGGCTCCCGTCAATACCCCGCTCATAATATCGATCATCAGAGAAATCGCGTATCCCTTCGGACCTCCAAAGGGAAGCACCGATCCCTCCAATGCCGCAGCAGCATCGGTCGTGGGTCTTCCTTCTTTGTCGATCGCCCAGCCCAATGGAATTTCTTCACCCTTTTGGGCAGCCATGATAATTTTTCCTCTGGCTACCACACTGGTAGCCATATCCAGAATAATCGGCTTGTGCTTGCCTACCGGCACTCCGAACGCATACGGATTCGTCCCGATATAAGGCTGTATTCCGCCCCAGGGTGCCATGGTGGCCGGAGCATTCGACATGGCGTATGTCACCAGATCCGCGTTGACCCCTTGCTGAACGAAAAATGCGCCCGTTCCAAAATGGGTTGAGCGTTTCACTCCGATAAAGACAGCTCCGCTTTTTCTTGCTTTTTCGATCCCTAAGCGAATCGCTCTCGTACCCACCACCTGGCCCATTCCGTCATCGCCGTCGATCAGAAGGGTGGCGTCACTCTCTTCAACGACCTTCACTTGCGGATCCGGGTTGGCAACACCCAATTTTAAACGCTTCACATAGATCGGCAGACGGGTCACCCCATGTGAATCGACTCCTCGCAAATTGGCCGACACCAGGCTTTCGGCAACAATGTCGCTGTCCTGAACCGGCAGTCCCACAGTTTGCAAAACTGCGGACACATACTTTCTCAAATTCTCGGCCTGAACAATCATAATCGGCTCTCCTCCGGTTTTTTATTGAAAGGGGCCACATGGGCCCCTATCCAAATGATCCAGTTATTTGGAAGTGGCTTTCATCAATTTTTCATAGAAGTCGGCTCCATATTCATTATCAAATTCAAGGTGAACGTTCTTGGTTGCTTCCTTGAACTTCGAAACGTCAGGACGGCTGATTTTGACTCCTGCCGCTTCAATCTTCTTGACGAGGTCCGCTTCCTGTTCGGCACTCAGCTTCCGTTCGTAATCCCTGGCCTCATTAGCCGCTTCCTGCACCGCTTTTTGCTGCTCCGGCGTCAACTTGGACCAGACCGCTTCACTGATCGCAAGAACCATCGGGGAGTACATATGCCCTGTCAGAGCGACATGCTTTTGCACCTCGTAAAATTTGGCCGAAAAAATCAGCGACAGCGGGTTCTCCTGACCATCGATCACTTTTTGTTCAAGTGCCGGGAAGACTTCACCAAAAGCCATTGGTGTCGGATTGGCACCGAGTGCTTTAAAAATACTGAGCGACACCGGGCTTTGCGGAGTCCTGATTTTGAGCCCTTTTACATCTTCGGGCGTAAGTATTTCACGTTTTGAGTTTGTCAGATGCCGGAACCCGTTTTCAAAATAAGCCAGTACACGAAGTCCCTGTTTTTTCGGCAATGAGGCCACCATTTCCGCACCCAGTTCACCGTCCAACACCTTGTAAGCGGTTTCACGGTCGGTAAACAGATACGGCAAATTGACCACTTTCAGCTTCGGCTCAATCGTCGTAAGGGGCTCCACCCCGAGCATCCCCATTTGAACAGCTCCGCCGGTTTTCATAAAATCAATCAGCTCTTTGTCATGACCGATGGTTCCGTCCGAGTACACTTCCACTTTGATTTGTCCGTTTGTTTTGGCCTCCACCAGTTCTTTAAATTTGACCGAACCGGCGTGATAGAGAGAATTGGTAGCCGTTCCGTGGCCCAGTTTCAATACGATTTGTTTTTTCTCTTCTGTCGGTGCCGCTGTGTTGTTTTTTTGCCCTGAACCGTTCGATGCCGATTGCGAACACCCTGTTATCGACAGCATGGCAAGAGAAATTGAAGCAATTGCGGAAACAATTCTTTTTTTCATAATCTGACCCTCCTGAAAGTTTATTACAATTCGAAATATCAGAAAATTAAGGTTCGGACAGGGGTTTATTTCACCTCCTAACGCATCTTGATCGGGGGGGTACAGGAGTCGCGGATCAGTAACTCCGGATCCAACTGGACAATCTGTGGCTTTTTCCATCTTTTGGCTTTCATTTTATTTAGCAACAAAGCCGCAGCTTGGATCCCCATTTCAAATGCCGGCTGCGCTACTGTACTTAGCGGCGGATCGAGCAGCGGAACCCACGGGTAATCGTCATATCCGATCACCGAAACATCCTTCGGTACTTTGAACCCTGCCTTCTTGACACCCGTGAGAACTTCCAGATTCAACATGGTATTTGTGGAAAAAATCGCGGTCGGCCTGTCCGGCAGCGACAACATCTCGTGTACTGCCTCAATGCCGCTCCCTCTCTCCTGCCTGCAAATTTTCACCAGCGATTCGTCTATCGGGATTCCGTTTGCCGTAAGTGCCTGTTTATACCCCTCCAGGCGCTCAATCCTCGGACTCTTATTCTCTATCGGGTACAAGAGAATTCCGATTCGTTTATGTCCCTGATCAACCAGAAATTGAATCGCTTGCCTCGCGCCCAGCACATTGTTGACCACCACCGTATCGGTGATCGTACCGTCTGGCAACCGGTCAAGAAACACAAAAGGAAATTTCTCCGCTGTCAGATTCTCAAACAAGTCAGAGTTATGACCGGTTGTGTTCACAATCAACCCGTCCACCTGCTTGTTTTTCAGCATCAGGATGTTTTCCTTTTCTAAGTCGGGATCCTCCCCCGAACTGCTGACCATCAAGCCGTATCCGTTCCGCATGCATTCATCCTGTACCCCTTTTAAAACTTCAGACCAGAACGGGTTTGAAATATCGGACAAGATGATTCCGATCGTTTGCGTCTTCTTTTTCTTGAGGCTTTGCGCCAGTGAATTCGGAGTATAGCTTAATTCCCGAATCGCATCCAGAATTCTGTTTTTCGTATCTTCGGACATGTATTGAAAATTTCCGTTCAACACCCGTGACACGGAACTTTTCGAGACCCCCGCCTTTTTTGCCACGTCATCGATTGTTGCCAAATTCGATTCACCCCATATCTCGAACCGTTTTCTAAAACCGTTTTCCGAAACCGGTTTTATAATTTTTATATAACACAAAACCAGAAGCTGATCAATAGATTTTTTGCAAATTGTCTAACAAATAGAACACCGGTAAGTTCCTCTTCACCGAAGCGAAGCGGTGCATAATGAATTGAGAGAGAAAGACGCGACTTCACAAAGGGAGGGGATTTGATGGGAAAAGTCTCCAAAGCAACGGTTATCACCCTGATCCCGTTGCTGTTGGTGGAGTTGCTACGAAAGGGGCAGTGGAAAACGTAAAAGTTGCCCCCGGCTATATTAAGCTTCTCGTTGTAAGGTACAAGAAATAAGAACTTCCCAATCAAAGAAAGGAGAACTTAAAAGTGACATTTTCACTGAATCCTGCAATGAGTCAGTTTTCCATGTTCCATTCGCAGGATGCGCGAGCCAAACGCTTTGGCCACCTCTTCCTGATGGGTGATCAGAAGGGTCGGGATGTTCAGTTCCGCAATCACTTCCTGCACTAGGGGAAGTACCTTGTGCAGCGTGCCCGAATCCAATGCGGAAAACGGCTCGTCCAACAACAGCAATTCAGGTTCCATGACCAACGCCCTGCCAAGCGCAACCCGCTGTTGTTCCCCTCCCGACAACTCCTGCGGCATTCTGTCCATCAGAGGAACGATTCCCAGGCGTTCGGCTGTCCTCTGCAGAAGAGACCTGGTCGGGGCATCGGGTGAGCGCAAGATTCCCCTTGCGAACAACAGGTTTCGTTTGACAGACAGATGAGGAAACAAAGCGTATTCCTGAAATACAAAGCCAATCTTGCGTTTGTTCACGGGCACATTCACATTCGTTGCCTTGGAAAAAAGCGTTCGGTTCCCCAGGCGAATTTCCCCTGTATCCGGTGTCTGGATGCCTGCAATGCACTCCAATAGAGTCGTCTTGCCGGACCCTGAGGGACCAACGATTACCTGAACGGTGCCATCTGCCGAAAACTCGGCATCCAGTGTAAAATCAGGCAGTCGTTTGGAGATTTGTACATCAAGCACGCCATCTCCCCCCTTGCTTTACAGTGTAAAGCCTGCTCCACCGCTTTACCAGGAATACCAACCCAAACGAAACCACTGTCATTACGGCCACAAACCAGGACACCTCTTTCATATATCCCGCTTCGGTTGCAGTGTAGATTGCCAAAGGAATGGTTTGCGTGATTCCAGGGATGTTGCCGGCCAACATTAGAGTTGCGCCAAACTCCCCCAGAGCTCTGGCAAAGGTCAACACAATGCCGGACAACAAACCGGGCGTTGCCAAAGGCAGTGTCACCTGCCAAAAGGTTCGAACGCCGCTGGCCCCCAGGGACAATCCCGCAATTTCCAGCTTCCGGTCAACAGACAGAAAGCCCGCAAAGGCGCTTTGATACATCAGAGGAAAGGAAACCACAGAAGCGGCAATTACAGCCCCTGCAAATGTAAAGGGAATCTCAATTCCCGCAGCCGCCAGCATCTGGCCAATCGGCCCCTTTTTCCCAAACAGCCATAACAGCAAAAAGCCTGTCACCGTAGGCGGCAAAACCATCGGCAGCAGAAACAGGGCATCCAGCAGTTCCTTCACAGGAAGGCGGGAGCGCTGCATCCATCTGGCGATACCCGTGCCCAGGACAGCCACAATGCAGGTTGCCAATCCTGCGACCTGCAGGGAGAGCCATACCGGTGTCCACATGCTTGTCATTGCATCACCTGAAACGCCGCTTTTGCAAACTTTTCCTTCGCTTTCGGCGATTCCAAAAAGTTTAAGAAATCCCTTGCCGCATCCGAATTCTTGCTCCGCTTGAGAACTGCCATCGGGTAACGGATCGGATCGTGCAGTTTATCATCAATCTCAAGCGCAATATGTACTTTTTCATCGGATATCGCGTCGGAACGGTAGACAATTCCTGCTTCGGCATTCTCCGACGACACATAAGTCAATACATGTCGAACCGAGTTCCCAAACACAAACTTTGGCTGCAATTCCTGCCATATGCCCGCCCGCTCCAGCGCTTGTTTGGCATACCTCCCGGCCGGTACGGAAGCGGATTCGGCAACAGCCACTCGTTTGTATTCCGGGTTCTTCAACTGGTCCAGTCCCTTGATTGTCCGTTTGCCTTCCGGAACAATCACCACCAGCCGGTTGGCAAGAAACTTCTTGATCGTGTCTTCCTCCACCAGATTCTCTTTGACAAGGTCCTCCATCTCTTTCTCACCCGCTGACAGGAACAGGTCAAAAGCCGCCCCTTGTTCAACCTGGCGTGCAAGTGCTCCGCTGGATCCGGTTGTCAATTGGATCTTCACGTCCCGGTGCTCTGCCTCGTAGGACCATGCCAACTGCTTGACAACAGGCTCCAGCGATGCGGCCGCAGCAACCAACAATACCTTGCCCGGAACCTGTCGTTCGGACTGCCCGCCGCACCCAACCAGCAAGAGAAGCGCCGCGCCGAGCAGGAAAGCCAATTGCTTCTTCATGGTTATACCCATTCCTTTCGCTTCGCTCAAGGCACAAAACGGAATGAAATCCGTTATCCTTGAGCGATTTTTTTGTATTCTTGAGTTACAGGGATATCAGTACACTACAAATCACGTGGAGGTGAGTGGGCCTCCTCTTTTTACGGGGTGAC
>NZ_BDUF01000031.1 GCF_002335525.1 Effusibacillus lacus | reverse complement strand
CCTCTCATTGACGGTAAATTCGGAACCGACAATGACGGGGGCTAATTTGTTTTGTCACTGACATGGCGGTGGCGTTTCCTATTCGGATTTTTCACTGGCGCCGTTGAAATAGAAAACAAGCCTGTTTCTACCGGAAACAGACTTGTCCTTCCTTTCGGACCTAGAACAGTAGCATGGCCCGGTATACGGTTTTGGGATGGAGCCGTAGCTTCGTTTCCCCAATTTCTACATACCAGTCAGCATCCAATTCAAGACGGCAAGGAAAATACCCATCTCCTATTTGGATTGCCAACAGATTTCCACAGTGCAACGGGCATTCATACAGTCCATTCCGGTACGCGTGCCATCGTTTGGCAGAGGGGCGGTATCTCAGTTCATTCACCATGTTTTCTCCTCACTGTTCTTTAAACTCAGTCAAAATTCGTGCCACATGCATGGCATCAATCAGCTTGTCTTTGCGTAATACGGCATCCAGTAAACATGCCGTGCACACATTGTTAATCTCGCGGGAAATCCCGCGAGTATGGGCATGAATCGCATCCATTGCCTCTGTGGTAAACACGGGATGGGTGCTGCCCGCCACTTGGAGTTGGTGCTCAATATAGGCCCGCGTTTCCTGAAGATCAAGACCGCTCAGATGAAAGCGGACGTTCATTCGCTGTGTAATCGGCTTAAATACGCGCAACTGCAGCGTGGCTTGCAGTTCCGGCTGCCCCACCAGCACAAGTGCGAGCGGAGAAACGGAATCAATTTGGAAATTGGTCAGGAAGCGGATCTCCTGCAGCATGTCGCCTTGAAGCAAATGAGCCTCATCAATTACGACTACCGCCACCTTCTTCTGGTTCTCATATAAATCCCAGACAAGATGCTGGAACTGGCGTTTAGCCTCGCTGCGCAGAAATTTCGGGGACAACCCGAAATGGTGAAGCAGTTCCCGGTAAAAATCCCGAGGCCGTAAATTCGCATCCGACAGATAGAGGAAACGGTATTTGTGCAAGTCCAGTTGGTCGCGTAGGTATCGGATTGCCGTCGACTTCCCGCTGCCTATGTCTCCTGTGACACATCCAAATGAGCGAGTTTTCACCATATAGTGCAGTCTCGCCACGCACTCTTTGAATCGTTCCGACAAGTAGAGGTGGTCAGTGGAGATTTCTTTGGTAAACGGGGTCCGCTCCCACCCGAAGAAATGGCGAATCATCCTTGTTTCACCTCCAGTTGCTGCATCAGTTCCTGCAGCGTACCGCTTTGCTCTTGTCGTGTCTGACGCTGGTATTCCTCGTAAGCGAGTTCCACATAGTTCAATCCTGTTTTAGGTGGCGACTGAGGCGAGGCGGGTTCCTCCTGCCGTTTATCGGAAGAAAGACTTCGCACACGAAGCGGACGGGCATTCTCCTGTCTTTTGCCGTCTTTCCAGACCTGGATTTCCGTCAGATCATAAGGGTCAAACCGGACTTGTACGGTTTGTCCTGCATAAGCGGCGTCCACCTCGTAGATTTGTCCCAAAAGTGAAATACAGCCGGTTTTATCCACCTTTCGAGTCTCCTCTAGCAGAAATACGTCTGCGAGTTCGTGTGGAGGAATTGTCCTTATGGGATGCTCATCTTTCTTGTATCGGTCCGCTGGTCGTTGCTTAAAACTGTTGTGTACTTTCTGGTGGTAGGCGACTTCCAGCCAAGCAGAAAAGAATCGGTTTAGGTCGGTCAGTGTCTGGATTTTCCCTTGCTCGATGAGATCGTACGCTTCCGGAACAAAGCTTTGGTCCACGAACCGGAAGAACTTTTCCTGCTTGCCGCGCCCCTGAGGGCGGCCGGGTTTGGTATGTTTCAGTTGAGTCCCCAGCCGCCCGCAGATACGCTCAAAATGGCGGGAAGAATAAATCGCTCCATTATCCACGTAAATCATTTCGGGTATGCCATGCTTTAAGATCGCCTTTTTCAAGCAGTCTTCCAAGCGCGGTACACGTTCTTCGAAGTAGAACTGTCCGTGTACTACATAACGGCTGTAATCATCAATAAATACGACCAGATAGGCCATTTTTTTCTTTCCGGGTTGGTCCGGGTGGGGCAAGTATAGAGTGTGCTGGACATCGCCTTGCCAGCAAGCGTTCCGGTATTCCGCCTCAAATCGCCGGAACGTATTGGCCTCCGACTGCAAAAGGGCTTTTCGTGTCAGTCCCCGCCGGCGCAGTTGCTTGGATAAGGTGCTTTCCTTGATGGTTCCGGGTTCGACAAATTGTGCCAGTTCCAGAATCGCAATGATTTGTCGAACGCTACGGCCAGGTTGTTCCCGCTTTAAATCCATCGCTTTTTGCAAAACGTCCTCCGCAATCTCTCTTGACTGCAGCTTGTCTGCTCGTGGTGAAGGTTTGAGGGCTTCCCAGCCTCCTTTACGGTACGCCTGTAAATAGCGCTCTAACGTACGGATGCTGACTTTCGTTTCGGAACTGTACGGGATATCGTAGGTGTGGCTCGCAGCTTCTCTAAGCAGTTCCGCTTGTTGACCAGGCTCTAACTTCCGATTGACCAAAGGAGCAATCAGGCCGTATCGAAAGTTGGCAATCTCCTGGCGTTTTGTTTCATCCATCTGTGGCTTCTCCTCCCCTTGCGAATATCAAAAGAAGTATCGCATGAGAGAAGGAGATCCGGCAGAGAGCATATTTTGTGGGAGGAATCGCTGTTGGGGAGCAAAACTTGGAAAATTTCAACGCTCGAGAAGGCGAATGTCTTTCGGCTGACACTCTGTCGGTTACGGAAAGTAGGAAAAAAGTGAACCTTACAGGAGGTCGGTGTGAGGGAGTTGAGTATTCAGCCAGCACCAATACCCCCGGAGTGGATACATTCCGTGGGAGAAGTAAGAGGCATATACTTGAACAAGACTACGGAGCCAATGGGCGGTATCTGCTAGGGCAGGGTTGACCCCACGGGGATACAGATGGAAAAGATCCTGTGTGGTACCGCGTTCGACCAATTTTCCTGCCATATAGAGAGAAACCCGGTTGACTTGACACAGATGCCGTTTCCACCAGCGTTTCACGGTAGCAGCTGAAATGCCAACCGCAAAAGAAGCGACTCCCTGGATAATTTGAGAGAGGCTTAGGCCTTGTAATCTGCGTACAATCGCGGATTCCCGAACGGTGGTGGCAAATCGAGCCCAAGGAATGAGGAAATCCGGCAGTACAGTCAGCGTTTTTCTGCATTCTGTGCAATACCAACGGTAGATTGGAACTTGAATCGCCTGGTGTTTTGTGGCAACTGTCCGCTTGTAGCAACCATGTTTATTCATGATCCTGTGACAATGTGGGCAATGGATGTACAAATTTGGTTGGCCCTTTCCATGCAAACGTAAATAATTCTTGCATGTTCGGCCTAAAGAGACTATTCTAATCATATAAGTTTGTGGAATGCTCTCGGGATCCCGCGCCAACAGGACCGAGGGCATCTTTCTTTTTTGCAACAAGAATAGCCTATGCTCCCGTCAATGTACAGTAGCAATTAGGCTATTGTCGGTAATGTATATGAGGTTGGGGCGACAGCCAATGTGACGAAGTTTCGGTATTTTGCCGTCAAAGAGTTTGGCGGTAAACA
>NZ_BDUF01000030.1 GCF_002335525.1 Effusibacillus lacus | reverse complement strand
CCGCCGTAATGAGAAGCTGGGTTTAATGGAAAGTGCAGGTTGAAATCCGTTAGAAATAAGCTGTTTCTCCATCTCAACTTTACATTATCCTCTGTTCGATTAAGTAGTTATACAGTTGTCTTGCAACTGTATAACCCAAAATGAATGGAGGATTTTTATGAAAAGAGAAGCCGATGTACCGATCCAAAAATTAATCGAACTTGTCGAAGCGGAATTATTGCGAACGGGCTATGGCGACCGAGTCATCAAGAGATACCAAAGGGTATGGAACCGTCTAACAGACTACATGAAAGAATGCTCCTTGGTCGCTTACAACACCAAAATCGGGTTGGATTTTATGGAAGCCGCTTATCAGATCACCGTATTCAAGGCATTAACAAACGAAAATAAAGTGAGAGCCCGATCCATTCAAGTTCTGAATGACTATCATCTTCACGGCATTATTTTCCCCAAATTCACAACCTCATCGTTCTCCTTGTTATCGCATCATTCCAGCATCCTCGAGCAGTTTCAAGAATATCGAAAACAGTTCCAGATATCCAAAAGTACATTGAAATCGTATGAAAAATACATTGGAAAGTTTCTGCTGTTCCTAGAGAGACACGGTGTTTTAGAACTCTCTCAAATAACAGCATCATCCGTTCTGGATTACACCAACATTTTCGCTGGCTATTCATCCGCAACCAGCCACAATTCTCTTTCTGCACTCCGCGTGTTCCTTCGTTATTTACATGAAATAGGCACCCTGGGTGAGGATTTTGCAGACAAAGTCCCTCACGTAAGGTACCGGAGAGACGCTCATATCCCATCGGCATTTGCTAAAGAAGATGTTCAACGAGTTTTGGAAGCAGTGGATCGCTCAAGCCCTAGAGGGAAAAGAGATTATGCCATGTTGCTACTGGCCTCTGAACTGGGACTGCGCTCGGGGGACATCCGAAACTTGGCTTTCTCCAATCTGCACTGGGAAAAGAACACCATCGAGCTGACCATGAGCAAGACTGGGAAGCCCATCACCCTTCCCCTGCTTGAAAAGATCGGAATGGCCATCATCGATTACGTAAAATATGGTCGTCCAAAAACGGATTCCAATTACGTTTTTCTTCGTCATATAAGTCCAATACAACCACTTACTGCCTCCGCATTGTCCGGTATTGTAAAACAATATATATCCATTGCCGGAATCGATGTTAAGCCCGGACAGAGTCAAGGACCCCATGCGATGCGCCATTCCCTTGCCAGCGCCCTCTTAGAAGACAATGTTCCACTGCCTGTTATTTCTGAAATTCTTGGACATACGGACAGCCGTACGACAGGAGTATACCTGAAGATTGACGTAAATCAATTGAGAAACTGTGCACTTGAGGTTCCCTGTTTCGACTGGAACGCCGACCGGGAGGTTTTCTAATGGAATCCTTGAGAAGAACGCCCGTCGGTGAATTAAGCGAAATCATTCAGAAATTCGTGCGGCATAAACGTTCCTTGGGATACAAATATCTCATCGAAGAAGACTTGCTCTGCCGCTTTTCTCGATTTTCCTTGTCCTATGAATTGTCGGGCAACATCATTCCAAAGGAACTGGTAGAGGATTGGATAAAGCACATCCCTGGAGAAACCAGGAGCACACAACGGATTCGCTGCTCTTGCCTAAGCGTATTTTTGCGATTCGCCGCGGACAATGGATACCAAGTTGTTTTACCGCCGAAACCTAAACGCGCTGTACAGGTGTATATCCCTTACATTTTTTCCGAAATGGAAATCGCACGTTTTCTCCATATTTGTGATCACATGCTCCCTTACCCAGGAACCCATAAACATATCATGGTTCCTGTCATTTTCCGACTCATGTATGGCTGCGGATTACGGGTTTCGGAAGTGTCGAATCTGAAATGCTGTGACGTCGACCTCGATCACGGTATTCTCACCATACGTGAGAGCAAATTTGGGAAAGACAGGCTCGTTCCGATGTCGGAAAGCCTTAGAGAAATCCTGTATCAATACCATGTTGGGATGAATCCATCCTGTAAAGACACCGACTTTTTCTTCAGAAGCAAGAACTTGAAGCCCGTTAGTCGCCATTGGATTTACCGTCGATTCAGGGAAATTCTGAGGAAGTGCGGTATTGCTCATGCGGGGAAAGGAAAAGGACCGCGCGCTCATGATCTACGCCACAGTTTCTGTGTACGCACCTTAAAACAATTGGTCGATCAAGGCGCGGATATCTATTATGCGTTGCCTATTCTTGCAACCTACGTGGGACATGCTTCCGTTAAAGCGACTCAAGGCTATGTACGGCTAACCGTGGACATGTATCCGGAACTGATGGAGAAAGTATCACAAGAATGCGCTTATATCCTGCCGGAGGTGATGGTAAATGAAACCGACTGATTTCTCGTATCATTTATCCAATTACCTCTCGAAATATCTTCCGGGAATAGCGGGATTGAGCATGAACACCATCATGTCCTATCGCGACATGTTCCGCCTGCTGCTTTCGTTTTACGAAATAGCGCTGAACATCAAACCCGAAAAAATGAGATTGAAAGATTTAACCCGGGAATCTGTTGAACAATATTTAAACTGGCTGGAACAAGAAAGAAATTGCAGCGTATCCACCAGAAATGTGCGACTGGCTGCTATCCACGCATTTGCACGCTATCTTCAAAGGGAATTGCCAGAATTCATGTATCCGGCACAGCAATTACTCGCCATACCGTTCAAGAAAACAAAAAAAGCGACCATTGACTATCTGTCGCTGGATGCCATGAAGCTTCTTTTAAGCCTTCCGGACACGGCTACAAAAGCTGGGAGACGTGATGCCGTGTTGTTAAGTTTGTTGTATGACACAGGTGCGAGGGTACAAGAACTGTGCGATTTAGTCGTCTCAGACATTAAAATTCAACGAATAGCTACGATCAAGCTTACGGGAAAAGGGAATAAAAGCAGGATCGTCCCCCTCATGAATCCGATGTCAAACCTATTGAGTCAATATCTTCAAGAAAATGGATTGAATCAGGCTCATGCATCGGCCTATCCCGTTTTTTTCAACCGTTCCAGAGGAAAGTTGACACGGGAAGGGATTGCCTACATCGTCGCAAAATATATGGGTGAGGCAAAGACGGTTTCACCTGAACTATTCCCAGAAAAAGTGTCGCCCCATTGTTTTCGGCACAGCAAAGCTATGCATCTGCTGCAGTCGGGTGTGAATCTTATCTATATAAGGGATCTGCTGGGCCATGTTGATGTTAAAACCACAGAGATCTATGCCCGAATTGATGGAGAAATGAAGAGAAAGGCATTAGAAAAGAGTCATAAAGGGGTTGTCTCAGATAAACTGCCGGAATGGCAGAGCGATAATGAGTTGATGAGTTGGCTCAAAGGACTTGGCAAATAGGAGATTATTATGAGAAGCTGGAGGCAAAGCAAAGGCTATTCAACACAGGCTTATGCCTTTAACTTGCCATTACATCCAGCTTCTCATTACGGCGG
>NZ_BDUF01000029.1:93727-121588 GCF_002335525.1 Effusibacillus lacus | reverse complement strand
TTTAGCCACCGGTTGCTTTTCAGCAGGCTTTAGCCTGAACAGCGACTTTCAGTCGCTCAGAGGAACCTACCGGCTTTAGCCGGTAGTCGTTCAGAAATGAAAGAAAAGATTGTTTGCCAAAAATTTGGGTCGCAGGCAAGTACCGACGGAATTCCTGGTGCCTCAGCAGAATCTTTGTTTTTTCCCATTTGCTGAAAGATCAGGGGATATGTGTTTTGTCCATGAGAAGCCCACCTAAAATGATCTGCCACTTTCCAGTTCATCTTATGAGACGGGCTTGCGGGCCGAAACGGATAGCTGACCATCATTACTCAAGTCAACGAATTCCCCGCAAAATTCATCCCTTGTTTCGCCGTCTTCGGCGATAAGCCGCCTCCATTGCTTTGATCTTCTTGTAGGTTGCTTTATCCTCCAGTTTGCGAAAGGCTGAGATGCCCGGCCAAGTGTTGGCTTCCAGCATCCATAGCCTGCCGTTTTTGTCAAAAGCAAGATCTACGCCAACTTTCCAGTATCTTTTATATTTGTAACGGTCCAGTCTGTTGCAAATTTTATGACTCGTCTCAATCAATTGCCGTTTCATGCTTTCGACATTTTCCTTCTTGAAAGACCTCTCCAGAGCGTCCTCCGCAGGAATAACCATTCCATGTCCCCGCCTGGCATTGGTTATCACACAATCCTTGTGCGCTACCCTGGCCAGCATCCCAACGTATTGCCACCTTCCCAGCGGGCTCCTCATCATCATCACCCGGAAGTCATAAGGTAGCCCGTCCACCTCCGCAAGATCAACCGCCCTCTGAATCACATATTTTTTCTGGGGGCGCGCTTCCCTAACCGCCTCGCTCAACACATCCAGCGAAGCTGCCACCTTGGGTTCTCCTCGTTCCCTAACGAACGCAAATCCATCCCTTGTTTTCCAGACTTTCACGATCCCTTCGCCACGATGGGCGCCGTTTGGTTTTATAAACACTGCATCGTATTTGTTGATAAACCTTTCGAGTGATGAACCGTTTAATACAGCAGTAGCAGGCAATAAAGAAAGAAATGATCTGTCCTCTGCAAAGAACTTCCACCACCCCCACTTCCCTGGCTCCGGGCGTCGTTTCCTGTTTGTCATATTCTCACTCCCTGACCGTGACGGTTTCTCCCAGTAATGTATGTCTGGGTTCAGGGATACGTGTGGCCTTATCCTTAAACAAAAAACACCCTTTGCCAGGGTGTCTGTAAAGTCAATAGCCTATCCTTGACTTTCATACAGCTTGTATAAAACTTGGGTACCGCATTCTTCATATCCCTGTTCAGCCAGAGTATCGTACAAGGATTTGGCCAACTCCAACCCGGGGGTCAGCAATCCCATTTCTTTGGCTGAATCGAGTGCAATCTGCATGTCTTTAATAAAGTGCTTCACGTAAAAGCCGGGTTCAAAATTTCCTGCAATCATTCGCGGGGCCAAATTGCTCAGCGACCAACTGCCAGCAGCTCCTGACGAAATGCTCTGCAATACCTGTTCCGGATTCAGCCCCGCTTTCTTGGCATAAGCCATAGCTTCACATACCCCAATCATATTGGACGCAATCACAATCTGATTGCACATTTTGGTATGCTGGCCGGCACCCGCCGCTCCCTGCAGAACAATATTGGTTCCCATAAGGCTCAATATGGGCATGACAGCTTCGAAGTCCGCCCGGTCCCCGCCAACCATAATCGACAGTCTGGCTTCCCGTGCTCCGATGTCTCCACCCGATACGGGAGCATCCAATGAATGAATACCCTTTGCTTTGGCGGCTTCATAGATTTTTTTGGCAAGTGAGGGAGAAGAAGTGGTCATGTCTATGATATAGCTGCCTTCCCTTGCATGGTTGACGATCCCGTTCTCACCGAGATAGATTTCTTCCACATCTTTCGGGTACCCTACCATCGTGATAATGACATCGGACTGCCGGGCAAGTTGGGAAATCCTTTTTTCCCACTTTGCTCCCAATGCCAGCAAATCTTCTGCTTTCGAACGCGTTCGGTTGTATACAATCACGGGATGTCCTGCCTTCAGCAAATGCCCTGCCATACTTCTCCCCATAACGCCTGTTCCGATAAAGCCAATCGTTTCCATAAATGACTCCTCCTTACTCTTCCTCCGGTAATGTCCGCTTGACAGCCCTATTATCTCTCATTCGAGGGAAAACTGGAACCATCGGCAAGAGGAAATGAAACTTCAACCGTTGTGCCCAAATCGATTTCGCTGTCAATTTTGATGGTCCCTTTGTGTTCTTGAACGATTCTGTAGCTTACCATCATGCCAAGACCTGTCCCTTTTTCCTTTGTGCTGTAAAATGGTTCGCCGATCCTTGCCAATCTCTCTTTGCTGATTCCGTGCCCATAATCGGTAAACTGTATGGAGACGGCATTGCTGTCAACTACCGTCTGAATTTCAATGCTTCCCCCTTTTGGCATCGCTTCAAACGCATTCTTCATGATATTGATAAACACCTGTTTGATTTGATCACTGTCACCCATAATGAGTGCATCTTCGGGAGCATGCCTCACTAGCAATACAATGTTTTTCATATTCCCTTCCGCCGTGAACAGTGTGATGCACTCGTCCAACAAGCTGCGGATATCGACGATGCCGTACTTCACCGGAAGCGGTCTTGCATAGCCCAAGAAACTCCCGATAATCGATTCCATTCGCTCAATTTCCATCAGAATCAGTTCAAAATACTCCTTTTTTACAATATTGGACTCCATCAATTGAACCATTCCCTTTATCGTTGTCAAAGGGTTTCGCATTTCATGAGCGATTCCGGCTGCCATTTGCCCGGCAACTGCCAGTTTTTCGGACTTTCTCAGCATCTCCTCCGCAGTTTTGCGTTCCGTAATGTCCACGCATGAAGCAATTACTTCTACCACCTGACCATTCCTGATAATTGGCCGTAATTGTGCCAAATAGGTAATTCCGTTACACTGGCCCTCATAAATAACAATTTCCCCATTCCACGCCCGGCGGTAATGCTTCTCCTTAACAGCCGCGATGTGAGGGGGAAGAAAATCTTTTAATTCTTTTCCCACAATCTGGTCCGAAGTCAATCCCATTTGATACATCAACTGTCCGTCGTTGAGCGTATGGATAAACTTGCCCTTCACTTCCTTGAACTTGAAAATCATACCTTGCTGGTATTTGATGGTGTCCATCAATTCCTGTTGTGTCTGGCGTAACGTTGCTTCCGCGCTCTTTCGTTCCCTGATTTCTTTTCTGAGCTTTCTATTGATGTGTAGGAAGGAGAAAAGAATACCCATTAAAAAAATGGTTTCAACGGTAAGCCAAAACCGCAATGTCGTTTCTGGCACGCATAGCCACCGCCTCTGTTTAAATCGATGATATTACATTTGCCAAAAAAATCTTTTTTCCTATCTTATAAAAAAATATAAATGACTTAAATTAAAAAACCGCCAAGCGCGAATGTGCTTGACGGTTACTGCCATCAAAACCGGTGTTGAATGTCAATTTACTGCCTCTTAAGAAGATCAATTTCCTCGTCCGTAAGTTCGCGATACTCCCCGGGTTCCAGCGATTCATCCAAGTGCAGCGGCCCCATGGAGATCCTCTTCAGGTAAGTTACTTTCTTCCCGACTGCTTCAAACATGCGCTTGACCTGATGGAACTTGCCTTCATAGATCGTGAGTTCAATCTCCGATTCCGAACCTGTCCGAAGGATGGTCAGTTCACCCGGCAGGGTCTGGTACCCATCATCCAGCACGACCCCTCTGCGAAACGCCTCGGCATCCGCTTCCGTGACTTCTCCCAGAACAGTGGCGCAATAAGTCTTGGGGACATGCTTCTTTGGGGACAAAAGCTGGTGGGCCAGTTTCCCGTCATTGGTCAACAGCAGCAGCCCTTCCGTGTCCTTATCCAGCCTGCCAACGGGAAAGGGGGCAAATGCGTAATGTTCCTGCGCCAACAGTTCGACCACCACTTCGTCATAATCGTCTTCCGTAGAGGAGATGACTCCCTTCGGCTTATTCATCATGAGGTAGATATACTCTCTATACCGGACGGCCTTACCATCTACTTCGATCCGATCCCGACTGGTCCATACGTGCATTCCAGGATCCTTGACCAATTGGTGGTTGACTGTTACTCTTTTGTCCTTGACCAGTTTTTTGATCTCTTTCCGCGTTCCAATTCCGATATGAGCCAGGATCTTGTCCAAACGCTGCCGATCTTTTTCCGACATAAGCCCCACCTACCTTTTCTCTCCGTCTTCCCATCGCCAACCGGGAGGAAACTCATTCTTCAGCCAATTGCCCGCCCCTTTGGCCCACCCGAGAGGATAGCCGTCAATAGTGACCAAATGCCATCCCTTGTTCCACTTTTTCCCCTCCAGCTGGAGGGTCTCCCCCCGCAGATAACGGATGGCTGTATATTTCTCCTGCTCATCTCTGGCCGACAACTCACAACGCTGAACAGCTTCAAGGGCGGCTTCCTTAGGCAACCCCAGGGCATAAGCAGAACTGGGATGAAACCGTCCTTTTTCAACGGTTCCAAGCAGCCAGCCGGATCGAAGCACCTTTAACCCTTGCAGCTTAGGCAATGCATTGCTTTCCCAAAGGATGTGGCCAGAACGTTCCACCAAAGTTCCCCCTTCAGGCAGCCAGTTGCGCCACTTTTTTGGGTTTCCCCATACCTGTTGGGAGCATCGATCCAACTCCTGCTCGGCAGTTTTGGATAGAGTATCCTTAGAAAAGGGCTTTGAAGATACCCGCAAAGTTTCCCGGCTTCCATGCAGGTTCCGGTTTCCCGATTGTTTCAGCTTGGCCGCGAAATGTCCTTCCCCCTTGACTTTATGAGGCCACAACCGGCACATCTCCAGCAATTTGATTTCGGGGTATTTCTCTATGAACCCCTGGATCTGCTGTTCATTTTCCTCCTTGGAGAAAGTGCACGTGGAGTACACTATTTCCCCTCCCGGCTTTAGCAGCAACGGTACAACATCTAAAATCGCAGCCTGCCATTCTGAATATTTGGCTACCTCATCCTGACTCCAACCGTTTGCCATCTCCGGTTCCTTGCGGAACATTCCTTCTCCCGAACAAGGCGCGTCCACCAGGACCTTGTCAAAAAATCCGGCAAACGCTTGAGCCAATCGTTCCGGCGACTCGTTAAGAACAATCGCATTGACAACACCGTACCGCTCGATGTTCTTCAACAACACTTTCGCTCTTTGGGGATGCAGGTCATTTGCGACCAGAAGACCTTCTGTTCCCAACCGTGCAGCCAATTGAATCGACTTCCCGCCCGGCGCCGCACATAGGTCAAGGACTCTGGAGCCCGGCTGAACCTGCAGCAATTCCGCCGGCAGCATCGCGCTTGGTTCCTGTATGTAATAAAGGCCCGAATAATAGTAGGGATGTTTGGCAGGCCTGACTGCTTCCTCATTATAATAAAAACCGTCTCTGCACCAGGGAACCGGTTCCTCCAGATAAGGCAGAAGCTCCTTTAATTTTGCAGCCGATATTTTCAGCTGATTGGCACGGACACCGGCTGCACGGGTCCGCTCATAACTTTGCACGAAAAGGGAGTACTCATCTCCCAACTGTTCTTTCATCTTGTTCAAAAAACCGGTCGGCAGCTTCATTGGCTCACTTCCTTTGACACAGAAAACGAGGGAGTTCGACACTCCCCCGGCTGATCCAGTAATGACACTATTATACAATATGAGAGTCTTTGACAACTACACTGCACTGTTTCTCCAGAGGCTGAATGACAGCGGACATATCCAGATCGGCGAGTCCCTGCTCGACTGCAACCGCCAGCGCTTCTGCCGCACCGCTTCCAGTTCGCGGCACCAAACCCGCTTTTTCAACCAACTCATTTGCCAGCTTCACGTCTTTCAAAACATACTTCACCGCTCCACCCGGTTGAAAATTTCTTGGTAACACATAATTCTCCATGTGCCGCCGCAGCATCCGGCTGTCTCCATAGCTGGTTCGCAGAATCTCGTATAACTGTTCCGACCTGAGCCCCAAAGCGGTGCCTGCAACCATCACTTCGGACGCTGCCAGGGAGTGGACAGCAACCAGATATTGATTCATAAGCTTTGCAACACTGCCCATTCCGGCCCCGCCCAGATAATGAATGTTGCTTCCCAAAACCTCCAGAATGGGAAGCACCCGTTCATAGGCAGACTGCTCGCCTCCCACCATAATCGTCAAGGAACCTTCTTCCGCCCCCTCCGGTCCGCCGCTGACAGGCGCATCCAGAAAGTGGATCCCACGCTCTTTCGCCTTTTCGGCCAATATAACACTTGTGTCCATGCCCACAGTCGTAAAGTCCAAGCATATGGCATCCTGCAGGCTGTTCTTCAGGATGCCTGTCTCTCCTTCATAAACATCCCATACGTCTTCCGGCATCGACAGGCAGGTACAGATTATATCCGACTCTGCTGCCAACGATGCAATATCTGTGGCAGCTGCCGCGCCAATCCTGAGCAGCGGTTCGATTTTACTGCTTGTGCGATTATAAACGGTTACGTCATATCCGGAATCAATCAAACGTTTGGCCATGCGGGAACCCATGACTCCCAAGCCGACAAATCCGATTCTTGTCATCTTCCAACACCTCTCGTCTCAGTTTCATTTCGGCAATCGCGGGAATGGGCTTGCATCCAATCAAAGCTGTCAATCGTTTTTCCCAGCGGGAAGTACTCCAGTCCGACGAAACCCGAATATCCTGACTCCTCCAGAAAACGGAATATGTTGGAGTAGTGGATCTCTCCCGTTCCAGGTTGATGACGCCCCGGATTGTCGGCAATTTGGACATGTCCGATCAGTTCCTTAACCCGACTGAAGGAAGCGAGAAGTTCTCCCTGGATTCGCTGCATGTGATAAAAATCAAACTGGATTTTCAGATTGGGCAACTTCAATTCATTCACCAATTGAACAGCCTGATCAAGGCTGGATAGCATATACCCGGCCATATCGTATGGATTCAGCGGTTCAATCAACAGGGTGATTCCATGATTTGCCAATCTGCCGGCGGCATAACTCAGATTCTCCCGGAAAACTTTCCATGCTTCTTCCGCCTGCAACCCATCCGGGCGAACTCCTGCCATACAGTGCAAGCTGGGACAGTCAAGAGCGAGCGCGTACCGGATGGCTTCGTCCACCGACTCATAAAACTCCTGCCTTCGGTCGGGAAAAACGGCTATTCCCCGGTCCCCTTTCTTCCAGTCACCCGGCGGAAAGTTGAACAAGACCACGTCCAGATTGCGGGATTCAATTTCACGCTTGATGGAATCTACCGGAAATTCATAGGGAAACTGGAATTCAACGTGGCGGAACCCGGCTTGTTGAGCCAGGCCAAACCGGTCCATAAATGGCGCTTCGTTGAAAAGCGTAGTAAGATTTGCGGAAAACTTGAACATGGCGGGATTCTCCCCCGTGAGCATTTTTCTAATTTTCTATTATTATAGTCCCTGTTTGATCATCCTGACCACTACCAGCATCGACACGACCCTCAGTTCGAAGCTTCGGGTGTTATCAATCAGGATTCATATTCTCTGATTCTCTGCCGGACAAAATCGGGAATCGGTCGGGAAGATTTGGTTTCCGGGTCGTAGCTCACATATATGGTTTGTGCAAGAAGCAGCGGTTTTTCCTCTCCTTCCCTTGTGATGGCAAAGTTGATTTTGATGCTGGATTTGCCCATCTCATCGGTTTTGCACCAAACTGTCAACCAATCGTCCAGGTGGGCGGGCCGCTTGAATTCCAAAGTCGTCTTGGCCAGAACAATATCAAACTCTCCGCTTTCCGCAAGTTCTGTCATGTTGAAACCCAAACCTTCCCGAAAATACTCGGTAACCGCACAATCCAAGTAGGTCAGGTAATGTGCGTTAAATACAATTTTTTGCCCGTCAATCTCGGAATAACGAACGCGCAACCGATAGAAAAAACGGTATCCTTCCATTCAAAACCCCTCCTTCATTTTGACTTAGTCCGCTTGTCCGCCATCGTTCAGATGTAATGACAAGTATTTGTCTTTAAGCGCCACGTAAGTTTTCGCACTTTCGTTCACCCACCATAGGGAGGCTCCTTCCAATGGTTTTTTCACCTGTGCAGGAATTCCCGCCACCAGGACCCGATCGGGTATCGTCGCTTTGGCAGACACCACACTCCCTGCGGCAACAATCGATTCCTCTCCGACATTTGCATCATCAAGCACTACAGCGTTCATTCCGATGACCGAGCCTCGTTTCACATGGCAGTTATGCAATATGGCACCATGTCCTACCGTTACATCCTCGCCTATGTAGCAACCTGAATTGGTAACATGAACCACACAGTTGTCCTGAATACTCGTTCGGGCCCCCACCACTATCGGTCCGAAATCACCGCGCAAAACGGCCCCAAACCAGATGCTTGCCCCCTCTTCGACTGTTACGTCTCCGATCAACTGGGCGGTGGGTGCAACAAAGGCCCCTTTGGCAACCTTGGGCCGCTTGCCGTCAAACTCAAACAGCATTCCCTATCTCCCCTTTCCCCTCTTGCTCTTGCATAGCTTCCTTTAGATTTATAATTTTCCAGCAGCTCCAAGATTCCTCCATTAAACGCTGAAAAGCACCCGCTTAAGGGTGCCTTCCTTCCATTCTTTGCTATTTGTTTCTGTTTAAAATGTCCTGCAGGGCGCCCATAAACAGCCGGACATTGGCCAGATTGGACGAGTGTCCCATCAATCCCACCCGCCAGATTTGCCCCTTCAAAGGCCCCAGTCCGCCGCCGACCTCAATCCCGTAAAGGTTTAGCAATTCCCTGCGCAGGCGGATATCATCCAATCCTTGCGGCAAACGGAAAGCGGTTAATTGCGGAAGCCGGTACCCTTCTGCCGCCAGCAATTCAAAACCGGCCGATTGCAGTTCCTGCTGCAACAGTTTGCCGTTGTCCTCATGGCGTTTATATACATTCTCCAATCCTTCGTTTAACAGAATGCGAAGTGCCTCGTGCAAAGCAAATACCATTGATATGGGGGCCGTATGGTGGTAAAAACGGTCTTCTCCCCAGTAGTTGGCGATCATGCCCAAATCCAGATACCAGCTTTGCACTTTTGTCTTCCGCTTTCGGATCGCTTGGACCGCATCGTCACTCATGGTCACCGGGGACAAACCGGGAGGAGCGCTGAGACATTTTTGGGTTCCGCTGTAACAAGCATCAATCCCATTCTCGTCCACATCCACGGGGATCCCTCCCAGTGCCGTGACGGAGTCGACTGCAAACAAAGCCCCATGCTCATGCACAATTTCACTGACTTCTTTCAGAGGCTGTCGGACACCGGTGGAGGTTTCTGCTTGCACAATGGCAACGAGTTTTACCTGTCCGTTTTTTTCCAGTGCCTTCCGGATCTCATCTGGATCGATCGGTTGTCCCCATGGAGCCGTTACCTCCACAACAGATGCACCGCAACGCTCCGCGACATCTTTCATCCGTTCTCCGAACACCCCGTTGACACATACAATTACCTTATCTCCCGGCTCTATCAGATTTACAAATACCGTTTCCATTCCCGCGCTGCCCGTCCCGGACATGGGAATGGTCAACTCATTTTTCGTCCCGAACACGGTTCTTAGCATTTCCCGGGTTCCGTTCATCACTTCAAAGAAATAGGGATCCAGATGCCCGACCAGAGGAGTGGCCATTGCTTTCAGCACATCCGGATGGACGGCGCTTGGTCCGGGTCCCAGCAAGAGTCGATTCATCGATTGCAATTGTTTCACGGCAAGAACCCCTTTCAATGTTCTGGCGAACAATAGTTTGCACTATCGGAAAACACTTGAATCCTACAGCTGATCGCTAAGATCCTCAAGCTTGTCGTTAACTTTGATCAGTCTCTCGGACAGCTTGAGCAGCAGATCTTGCGTCAGGCCATATTTGCCCAAAGCTTGGACCAGCCCATCCACATTATGCTCAATCGCTTGCATGTAGGCGTCAAGTTCCGCTTCTGACAAAACGGTTTGTTTCGTTTCCGGCTCTTTAGGCTCATCAATCTGGGGAGCCTGATCCCCTTCCAGATATACAGTTTCGCCCCTGGATGGAACATGGGCCTTCCAGCCGAGGTCCAGTTCGATCGCATGGGCAAATTCCCTGCTGGATTCCTCTTCCCCGTGCACCACAAACACTTGCTTGGGGGTGGTCCGGAATCCTTTCAGCCAATTCAACAATTGCTCTTTGTCAGCATGAGCGGACATTGCAGACAAATCATGAATCTTGGCTCCCACCCTTACATTTTGGCCCAGCACACGCACCCGGTTGGCCCCTGAAAGCAGCTTGCGCCCGAGGCTTCCCTCCGCTTGATATCCGGCAAAAACCACATGATTGTTCTCTTTCCAGAGTTGATGTTTCAAATGATGTTTGATTCTGCCCGCTTCCGCCATTCCGCTTGCCGATATGATAATGGCAGTTCCTTTTGTGAAATTGAGCCTCTGCGATTCTTCCTGTGAACTGATAAACCGTAACCCCGGGAAAGCCAGCGGGTTGTCCCCCTGCTTGAACAGAGCGGTGGTTTCTTCATCGTAATAGTCCGGATTGGATTGTACTATTCGCGTGGCGGAAACGGCCAACGGACTGTCCACGTATACCGGGATATCGGAGATCAGCCCTTTTTTGAACAGCTTGTGGAGTTGAAACAATATTTCTTGAGTCCTGCCCACGGCAAATGCCGGAATGATGACCAACCCATTGTCCTTTTGCGCTTCCCGGATGATGGAGAGAAGTTGTTCGCTTCGTTCGGCCACCGGAGGATGCAAGCGGTTCCCGTAAGTGGATTCGACAAAGATGTAATCGGCCTCTTCCACTCTTTCAGGATCACGGACAATGGCTTGGCCGGTAGACCCGATGTCCCCTGAGAAGACGAGTTTTGTTGTTTGTCCGTTTTCTTTGATCCAGAGTTCGATGATTGCCGATCCCAGGATGTGCCCGGCATCCATCATCCGAAAGGACACGGTTGGTGACAGCTCCACCACCTGATGATAAGGAACGGACACAAAATTCTTGAGAACTGCAAATGCGTCAGCCTGTGTGTAAAGAGGTTCCTTCTTCGGTTTCTTTCTTTGGCGACTGTGTTTTCGACTGTTCCATTCGTACTCCGTCTCATGAATATGGCCACTGTCAGGCAGCATGATGGAACAAAGGTCAAATGTGGATTTGGTGCAGATAATCTGCCCCCGGAAACCGTCCCGTTTTAATTTCGGCAGAAGACCCGAATGATCTATATGCGCATGTGTAAGCAGCACATAAGAAATCTCACCGGGGTGAAAAGGCCAGGCAGCAAAGTTCAGTTCCTCCAATTCCTTAGAACCTTGAAACATCCCGCAGTCCACCAACAGTTTTTCGGTTTGGGTCTCAATCAGATAGCAAGAGCCGGTAACAGTCTTCGCTCCGCCTACGAACAGGATTCTCACGATGCACGTCCCCTTGTCGTCAATCAGAAAATTATGACTCGTATATGTACTCTATATTACCAATTTCTGCTGGAATGGGAATAGATTTCGAAGAATTGACACGTTGAAGTAAAAAAATGACAAATAGCAATCGGCCTTAACCAAAGGCCGTTTGCTGTCCTTGTGGTGCTGGGAGACTATCCTGCCAGAGGGGGTGTTGGAATGGAAACAGCCGTATAGTACATGAGCCAGCCAAGAACTGCTGCCAGACCGAAATAGGCCAAGCCATATTTGATCCGGGTCGAAGTAGGGACTTTGTAATAATCTTCCTCGCGCAGAGGCGATTGACGGTACTCAGGGTAAGGAGTATAAGTAATTCGAAACCGGAACTTGACGAGTTGACCATACCAGATGGTCTTGAACAATTCGACTTTTTCAATCAGTCCTTCTTCGAATTTGAATTGTCCCACCTGTCCAATCCCGGGGTACGAAACGGAGCACAACTGTTCGTGGGATTCCAGACTGCAGGATTGTACAAACCCAACTTCCCGACGATGATTCTCTGCAGGAATGAAAACGCCCGATTCTTCAAAGAGTGTGGCTTCCAACAATAATTCTTTGTCCGTTTCCATTCGTTGTTCCTTTGGCTTTTTCCGCACGAAGGACTTGTAAAGCTCCCACGCGAACAACGCCCAGATTAACAGGAAAAGAATCGCTTTCAGATACAGAATTACAATCAGGCCGCCAATTAACCCGACAACCCAAAGCCAACGGGATATGGCCGTCACAATGCGCCCTCCATCGAGGGGATGAATCGGCAGCAGATTGATCAGGTTTAAGAAAAAGCCGACTTGTGCAACGGCATAAAGCGGGGAATAATCCGCAATCCGTCCGGCTATAAGCGCCAATAACGCTCCCAGGCTCCCAAGCAGCGGCCCCCCATAGGCGATGTAGGCCTCTGTCTCCGCATTTGAGGGCAGTTTTTTCATCGTAATCATGGCACCCAGAAAAGGAATAAACGCGGGGGCAGATACAGGCAGACCTTTCTGTCTCGCCGCCATAACATGACCCATCTCATGGATGAACAACATGATTACTATGCCAATGGCAAATGTCCAGGGATAAATCAAGGCATAAGTCCCCACCATCAGCGCCATGCTCCAGATGGTTCCGCCCACCTTGCCAAATTTCAACAAGGGAATCAGGAATTTCAGCTTCCCGCCAAAAGCGGCAAGCAGTGCCCCGATTCCGCCAAGAGTTTTCCAACTGTTTGATTTCTTGTTCACTCCGTCTGGCCCTCCTTGGGGGCTGTATGACCGATCCGGCATCCTGTTCCCTCCAACAAAGAGATTTCCCATAAGCAGGCCTATTATATCACAAAAAAATCTTTCCCTTGGGGCGGTTCAGAAAGCGACCTGAACCACCAAGGGAAAGCAATGTGATAAGGTGCAGCAATAAATTATCCGAACCAGGCAAAAAAACTGCAGACAGGAAATCTGCAGTCATTGCCAAAAATTGTCTTACTCGTTAGTTACTTGTTTGCCGCTTGCGCTTGTGATTGAGTTTGCGGCTTCCTGTCATCCGACTCGTATTCAAAGTCGGAAGTCAGTTCTTTGGTTGCTGTCTTGAATTCTTTCAGTGTCCTTCCCACTGCACGTCCCAATTCCGGCAGCTTGCTGGGGCCAAAGATCACGAGGGCAATCACCAGAATCAAAATCAGCCCTGGTATACCGATTGAACTCATTCCAAATTCCTCCTTTTATACAGGCTCAATGTATATAGCCCGGTATTCTGCAATGCAGCTTGACGCGCAATGCCCGCAGCCATTGCACAAATCGGAGTCCACCTGCAGACGCCCATCAACAAAAGACAATGCTCCCGGCTGAGGGCAGGACCGGACACAATAATCACAGATGGTTTGCCGCTCCGCTATGCAGTTGTTTCGAATCACCACAGCCCTGCCGATTTTGGGCTTCCGACCGTTTTTCAATTCAAGTGCTCCATCTCTGCATGCATCAACACATTTCATACACATGGTACACGGGTTTGCCTCTAGATTCAAATAGGGCGTTCCTACCGCAGCACCCGAGCCTGTATCAAGCGTCATGATTATTCCTTGCGGACAGGATATTGAACAATCTCCGCATCTGCTGCAGGTGAGCAAAAAGGACGACTCGTTTAAAGCTCCCGGAGGACGCACATGCTTCCTGGCGGTGTCAAAATGGTCTTGCACAAGAATGGTCACCGTCTTGAAAAGGGATTTTACATTGCTTTTAAGAAAATCCCTCCGATTCATTTTTTCAATTTCCGACGGTACTTTCATGGACCATCCTCCCGCCTCTCCGCAACGTCCCCCGAAGTTTGGTATTACTTGTCAAAAGCCCGATACTCCAAATCTAATGAGGGGTCATCCTCAAAATTGGTATAAACCAGGTAGACACCCGCCACATGGTCCACTTTCTCCAACTGCTCGGAAACTTCGTAACTCGAGTCAATGGTTTCGCTCTCCAGGGTTATGACGATCTTCTCATCTTCTACGTGATGAACCTCAACTCCGGAAATCTCCTTTAAAGACACAACTACTTCTTCTGTTTTCCCTTGTTTTGCCAGCACCAGAATTCCGGATATGACCATTCGCAACCCTCCTAGTTTTCCCTGTTGAAGGCCGGCTTGCTGTCGTTTTGCTGGGCATGACACTGGATACAGTAATCGCGGAAAATCTTGCCGCCCTGTTTCTCTTCATACCAATGATTGGGCGGAGGCGTGGGAGCACCCGTTTCTTTCACGCCATGGCAGGCCAAGCAGCTTTTCTCGTGTTGTTCCGGAATCCAGCGGTCAATATGATCTTTCGGCTGCATCGGGGGTGAACCGATCAATTGCATGGTTGCCGCGTCTCCACGGCCGCTGTCTTTCAACTGCGGAAATTGCAAGGGTGACTTCTCCTTCGAAACTGCCTGCTGCGCATTGGATTGCCCGGCGGATTGATCCGCTGCAGGCTTATCGCTGTCTTTCGGTGCGAATCCTATGAACGCAAGAACCATGACAAGGGCTCCGGCCATAGCGATAAAAAACTGTTTTTTGTAGGTAAACATCACGATCCCCCCTTTACGCCTTGACGATCTTAACAGCGCATTTCTTGTAGTCAGGCTGTTTGGAAATCGGACAATAAGCGTCCAGAGTCACCAGGTTGATCAGGGTTTCTTCCGCAAAGAACGGTACATACACCAATCCCCTTGGAGGATTGCCCCGTCCTTTCGTAGTCGCTTTTACTTTACATTCTCCACGGCGGGATACAACCTTCACCCAGTCGTTGTCTTTGATTCCAAGTTCCTTGGCATCTTCCGGATGGATCTCGCAGAATGCTTCCGGAACAGCCCGGTGAAGTTCAGGCACACGGCGGGTCATGGAACCGCTGTGCCAGTGTTCAAGCACACGACCGGTGCAGAGCCAGAACGGATATTCCTTGTCGGGAATTTCAGCCGCATCTTCGAACGGACGGAAAAAGATGGTCGGCTTGTGATCGGTAGCCTTATAGAAATCGATGTTCTTATAGTTGTCTTTGTTGCCGTATTGCTCCACGCCGTACTGGTCAAAACCTTCTTCCTGCTTACCCCACTTGTAACGCCAGAGGGTCTCGGTCCATTTGCCGTTATGCAGGCGCACCGGCCAGCGTATGCCGTGCTGCTTTAAATATTCGTCGTAAGGAGCCAATTGTTTCGCATTGATCTTCAGTTTCTTGGCAAGTTCTTCGCCTTTCTGGCCCTTGTGCATATCTGCGTTGCTGAATCTCCGGTATTCTTCCCAGAGGGTAGAGTTTACTTTGGTCTGGTCTGCAATCAGGTCGTTCTTCTCTTTGTCCCAGATACTTCCGAACAATACTTCGAATGCGTCCTTGTCGCCAATCTTCTTGTCTTTCAGTACACGCTTGGCGACTTGGACAATGGCCCACAAATCCCATTTTGCTTCGCCCGGCGGCTCGACGCACTTTTCGAAAATCGATGTGCGGCGCTCGGCGTTGCCAAACTGTCCTTCACGCTCAACCCACATGGCAGCCGGGAATACCACATCCGCCATTTCGGTGGATCGGGTCGGATATACTTCCGACACAACGATGAATGCATCTATGAATCCTTTGCCGTTAGCATCGTTTCCGCGGAATCGATTCAGCTTTGGCATGGTTTGGCCCCAGTTATTGGACATGGACCAGAGGAACTTCACCTTGCCGTTGCCTATCTCGCGGAACATTTTAATGGTGTGCATACCCGGCTTTGAAAGCGGTTCAAGATAACCTTCCGGCAGGTTCCAGCAGATTTCGGTGAAACGGCGGTGATCGGCGTTCGCTGTCACAAGGTCAGCCGGCAGGCGGTGCGAGAATACACCGACCTCACGGGCAGTACCGCAAGCGCTTGGCTGACCGGTGAGCGAGAACGGACCGCTGCCCGGTTCAGAAATCTTGCCGGTCAACAGATGCAGGTTATACACCAGGTTGTTGATCCAGGTTCCACGGGTATGCTGGTTCATGCCCATGGTCCAGAGTGACACAATTTTCTTGTTTGGATCCGCAAATTCCTTTGCAAGCGCTTCAATGTCCTTGGCCGGTACGCCCGAGAGTTGGGAAGCCTTCTCGAAAGTGTATTCGCTTACACGTTTCTTGTATTCTTCGAAAGTTATAGGCTTGGTTTGATCTGCAATCTTGCCAATATCTGTCGAGTCGTAATTGTCCTCTATGGAATGGCCGAGGTTTTCCGTACCCGACTTGAATTGCGCATGTGTTTCCACAAACTTCTTGTCATATTTTTCGTTTTGGATCAGATAGTTTGCAATGGCATTGGCAATGGCCAGGTCCGTTTGCGGCCGAAACACCATCACTACATCAGCCGTTTCGGACGTGCGGGAGCGACGGGTCGTCAGGTCATAGTGCTTTACCCCATTACCGCTGAGTTTGCGCGCGGTTAAACGTGAATACAGAACCGGGTGCATTTCCGCCATATTGGCACCCCAGGTAACGAACACATCAGCCTTGTCCAGGTCGTCATAACAACCCATCGGCTCATCCGATTGGAATGTTGTCATAAACCCTGCGACTGCGCTTGCCATACAGAGACGGGCATTCGGATCAATGTTGTTGGACAAAAGTCCCGCTTTCCAGAGTTTCACGGCAGCATACCCTTCCATGATCGTCTGCTGGCCGGAACCCCAGAATGCAATCGCCCCCGGGCCATCTTTTTCATGGATTTCCTTCAGTTTGTTGGCAACAAGGGTGAGAGCCTCTTCCCAGGTGGCTTCCCGGAAGCCTTCGCGGGTGCCCTTCTTGGTCTTGTCGTCCCGGATCAACGGCTTGGTCAAGCGGTCTTTTCCAAAAAGAATCTTCGATACAAAGAACCCTTTGATACAGTTCAAACCGCGACTGGACCGGTTATCCGGATCCCCTTTGGTGCCGATGATCTTTCCGTCTTTCACTCCAACAAGAACACCGCAACCGGTACCGCAGAAACGGCAGACAGTTGTTTTCCATTGATCCGGCTGTATGGCGGAAAGTTGCTCCGGAGCCGGATCTTGTCCAGGTTTCGTGGTTGTCTTGTCACTTTTGCTGCATCCTGCGACAGCCAGCGTTGCGGAGACCGCTGCTGCTTTCAGCAAGCTTCGGCGAGTCAGTTTCATTTTTTGACCTCCTTATGGGTTTGTGGTCATGCTTTTCCCCGCTTGGGCGGGTTGATTATATGGCCTCAAGCCCAAAGTAAGGGCTTGGTGCGAACATACATCGACGCAGGCACCGCACAAGCTGCAGTCCCCCGCAGAAACAAAACTTTCCTTCCCTGTAATTGCCGGTTCCAAAATGGACGGTTCGGCGAAACAAACCTTCTTGCATTGTTGGCAGTGCACGCATTTGTCGTGATCAATCCTGACCCGAAACAGGCCAAATCTGCCGATCAACTGATAAAACCCTCCGACCGGGCAAAAATATCGGCACCAGCCTCTCTTGGATACCAACAGATCGAACAGGACAATGGCCGTCAGGAAAAATAGGCCAATCCCCCACAAGAACAACAGGTTTCTCATCACGCTCCCGATCGGGGAGATAATCTCAAACACGGGAACACCGATGGCAAAAGACAAACCAAGTACCGCCAGCATTACGTATACCTTTGTATTGCGGGCAAAGCGCTTGTCGGGAAGTTTCAATTTCTTTCGCAGAAGATCCGTTGTTTCCAGAAGCGTATTGACCGGGCATACCCAACTGCAAAACACACGCCCGCTCAGAAGCAAGTACGCCGTGAGAATGAGTAAGGCGGATCCAAGATATCCCCAATGCAGTTCTTTGGCTGCAAGGGTAACCTGCAAGGCCCCCAGCGGATCGGACAACTGAATGCCAAAGATCTGGGAGGATGCCAAAGAGCCGTAGAAGAAGTTGTCCCCTTCCACCTTGACCAGGAACAGGGGGGACAGGAACAACAACAGAATCAGAATCTGGACAGTCCTGCGAAGAATCATCCATTTCTTGACCGACGCTCTCATAGCAATTCACCCGCTCCCCTAGGTGTAACCTTGATTGCAACCGGATCGGAAACAACACATTTGTGTTCACAAATTCCGCATCCCACACATTTTTCCGGATTGATAACGGGAGCAAACAGCGCGTGAATGTTGTCTCCCGGCCTCAATGAATATTGCAGAGTGATAGCCTCGTCAATCAACGGGCACTCCCTGTAACAGACTTCACAACGCAAGCCCTTGTAGGCAATGCAGGCGTCTTTGTTGATGACGGCAACCCCCATTTTCACATCGGACCGTACCTTAATGCCTGAAAGCGCTTCTGTCGGACAAGCATTGACACAGGGAAAATCCTCACACAGCCAGCAGGGATTGTCCCTCGCTGTAATGTATGGAGTTCCCAACCCCAAGCCGAAATCAACCGATGCCATCTGTATCGAGTCATAGGGACAAGCCTGGTTGCATTTTCCGCAGCGGGAACACAATGCAAGGAATTCGTCTTCATCCCTTGCACCGGGGGGACGAAGAGTCGGCTTGGAACCTTTTTGCATCAAACGCAGCAATTCGTAAGCTGCCACTCCTCCAACGAGCGTTTTCAACAATGCCTGCCAACCGGCCATACTCATCGCCTCTTTTTGTCTGTTAAATCGATCACTCTTTCTTATTAAAAATTTTACTTAGTTTGAATTGAAAGAGGTGTTAACAGACTGGGAAGGATTGGTTTCCGAATTATGAACAACAGACAGAATTGATTGCGGATCTGTGAACGGATGAAATGAGTATGGTTATCGATAAGCTTTTCTTTGCTATCGTTATGCTTTCGATGTAGAATGGTATTTCGTAAGGGAGGTTTCATCCATGCTGGTTATAGGGATTGCCGGAGGTTCCGGTTCGGGGAAGACAACGGTCGCCCAAGCCATTGTCAGTAAACTGGGCGATGAAAATGTGGCACTGATCTCACAGGATTCCTATTATAAAAATTTCACACATCTTCCGTTCGAGGAAAGGAAGGATATCAACTATGACCATCCCGATTCGGTAGACAATCAACTGTTATTGAACCATTTGGACCAATTGCGCAGGGGACAGGCCATTGAAGTGCCGATTTATGATTTTTCACAACACGCCAGGACTTGCAAGACCACCCACGTCCCCGTAAAGCCTGTGGTAGTCATCGAAGGGATCCTGATTCTTTCTGACCGGGCGCTTCGGGAACAAATGGATATTAAAGTATTTGTTGACACCGATCCCGATGTCCGGATTCTGCGCCGGGTCATGCGGGACATTAATGAACGGGGCCGGAGTCTGGAGTCTGTATACGATCAATACCTGACAACGGTTAAGCCGATGCATGAAGCATTTGTGGAGCCTTCCAAGAGATACTCGGACCTGATCATCCCGGAAGGCGGGCACAACGAAATTGCCATTGACCTTCTCACCTCATTGCTTGAACGCTACATGTCAGCGGGAGCAAAAAACCCGCTGCAGTAGCAAGCGGGTTTTTTCATGACGTCCAATCAATTTCATCCAGGGTCTGGACACTCCGAACCTTATATCCCATTTTCCGGACAAACCTTTCGTAGCTTTCCAGCAGCCGGCGGCCCGTTTCGATGGATTCTTTCACATCTGCCGAATTCAGAAACGCTTCCGCCAATTCTTTGTAGTCATCAGGCACTTCCTCAAATTCATAACTTTCTTTGATGCCGGACATATAGCCTTTTGTTAAAGGTTTTCGGTTAATCAGCGCCACCGCGAGAGCAATTTCGTGTGCCACTTCATAGACGAACAATTCCCGATCCCGTTTATTGGCCCTTCTCGGAATGGATTGAATCTTGTTAAATGACTCGTAAGCAATTTCCGAACCATGCTCTATGAAAAATCGGGCGATGGCTTCATCAGGCATCTGGGCATATCTTGCCAAAACTTCCTCCCTGTGCCGGTCTTCCCCGATCCAAAGCTGCAATGTAGAGACATTGCCCATGTGAATCGGCAGCGCAAGGTCGATCTTCTCAAACCAGCTCCCGATCGCATCAACAGGAAGGAAATTCACTTCCACCGGTAGTCCCTGGTATAGGAAAGTCAAATTTTTGGCCGGGAACCCCTCTCTCATTACATACATCATTTCAATATCCGAATACTCTGTGTCTCTCCCAATGGCGGTGGAACCGTATACTCCGCCGAACAATATCCGCTCTTTATATGCCTTCCGGACCCGGATATGGATCCCTCTTACCACTTTGATGCGGTCTCCATGCTGCATAAATTCACCCCAGAACTGAACATGTTGAGTCTATCATATAAAGAAAACTTGCCATTCGCCAAGTGCTTTCCTTGGCGAATGGCAAAGCTACACCCACCAAAGTGACAAGCACTTTGGCGGGGCCCCAAGTGCACTTATACTTGTTACATTATTAATTTATAATTTCCTACAAGTGCAAAAAAGAATGCTCCCCCACAATTGTGGGAAAGCATTTTCCTTAAGTAACGTTATGGCTGGGTGGGAAGCGGAAGTTCAACGAACTTTCCGTCTTTCATCGTTGTGGCTCTCGGAGCGGTATTCAGGGCACCGTCCTCAGAAAGCCCTTTGGCAAGCGAGGGAATCTCATTGTCAGTCAGCTGTTTGCATGCATCGTCAATTTTGGCGCGGATAGCGGCAGGATCATCCGTTGTGCCGGCCAGCTCCATCGCTTTTGCAAACACATGCATGGCCATGTAATGATATGCCGTTTCCGATGTGGGGATCTTGTCGGCTCCGAACTTCTTCTTATATGCCTCCACGAATTTCTTGGTTCCCTCAGTCGGATATTCGGACGCCGGCGCCACGCCAATAACGCCTTCCATCATTTTCGGGTCTTTCAAAATCGGCCCAACTTCTTCCACTTTGGCCTGGTCCATCATGATGACTCCACCCTTGAACCCTTGTTCACGGGCTGTTTTAATAACAAGGGCAGTTGGTTGGGAAGCTCCCCCAACAAACAGTACATCCGGTTTGCCAGCAAGCGCTTTGGTAATGGCCGGGGCAAAGTCACTTTCCTTATTGTAGTCCACCGGGTTTTCGGCAACGATCTCCCCGCCAAGACCCGTCCATACCTTCTTGAACAGAACCGACCAGTCCTTTGCGTATTGGTGGGTTCCGGGAACCAGCGCCGCTTTCTTGCCGAACCGCTTGATCATCTCTTCGGAGAAGGTCTTCGGATAAATATCATATCGTGGAGGAATCCGAACGGTAAGCGGGTTCTTGACTTCTGTCACTTTAGGTTCACTGGTGTATGCGGCAACCAGGAATTTTTCCTGGACATTGAATTGCTGCATGGCAAACGTTCCGCCCGAATGCGGAGTAAAGATAATCGTCGCTTTGCTTTCCGTCTTCAGACGGCGGGCATTGGTGGCAGTTTCGTTTGGCAGGTATTTGTCGTCCAGCGCCACCAGTTTCAAAGTTACCCTGTCATTCCCCACCTTGATCCCGCCGGCAGCATTGATGTCATTCACAGCCATTTCAAGACCGTCCAGAGTGTTCTTGCCATAGAGCGCCGCCCCCCCGCTTTGTGGGCCGGACCACCCGATATTGACCACTTTGCCCTGGCCTCCGCCTGCACTTCCTCCTCCGCCACCGGAGGATGGCTGGCTGCCGCACGCAGTCAGGAACAACAGGAAAGCTGCTGCTGACGTCGCCAGAAGCGATTTCCACTTGCGTTGCATCTTGATCCTCTCCCTTTTCACACAGTCTGACTTTCCCACCATAATTTTCATCCGATCTGCCTTGCTCCGTTATTAAGCGCCAATGTACGCCCGTCTCACCTCCTCATTGTCATTCAACATATCGGTTGTGCCTTCCAGCACAATCCGCCCATTCTCGATCACATATCCCCGATGAGCAATCTGCAATGCGGCGTATGCATTTTGTTCCGCCAGCAGAATGCTGGTCCCGTTCCGGTTGATTTCGGCAATCGTTTCAAACATTTGTTCAACAACCAGAGGAGCCAAGCCGACGGAGGGCTCATCCAAAAGAAGCAGCTTCGGTTTTGCCATCAAAGCCTTTGCAATGGCCACCATCTGCTGCTGTCCGCCGCTTAACGAGCCTGCCGTGTCATTGCGCTTGTCATAAAGGATGGGAAACAGCTCATAGACCCACTCTAAGATAGCTTCCACCCCCGCTTTGTCCTTCCGGTGTACGTAGCCACCCAGAATCAAATTCTTCAGTACAGGCATATCCGCAAACAGTTTTCTTCCTTCCGGACATTGGGCAATGCCCGCTTTCACGATCCGGTCGGGAGGCATGCCGCCAATTGGTTGACCCATGAATTCGACCTGGCCGGCAACAGGTTTGAGAAGGCCGCTGATCGTCTTGAAAATGGTGCTCTTTCCCGCACCGTTGGCCCCCAACAAAACCACAAGTTCCCCCTGGTTCACTTTCAGATCGATGGAATGAAGTGCGGTGTAGCTTCCATACTTGACTGATAAGTCTGATAATTTAAGCATGATAGGCCCCTCCCAAATAGGCTTCGATCACCGTTTCGTTCTGGCTGATTTCCTGTGGTGTGCCTTCGGCTATTTTGGCGCCTTGATTGAGTACCATAATACGGTCGGCCAACTTCATGATCATCTGCATTTTGTGTTCAATAATACAGACCGTATATCCCGAACTCTTCAATTTCAGGATCAGATCGGCCAAGCCGCTGGTTTCGTCCGCATTGATGCCGGCTGCAGGTTCGTCCAGCAAAATCAACTTCGGGTCTGTAGCCAGCGCCAGTGCAATAGCCACTCTCTTTTGGGCTTCTTGCGAAATGCTTGCCACCGGCCGGTCAGCCAACGGGAGCACTCCCACCAGATCAAGCACCTGCAGCGCTTTCTCCCTGCACTTGTGCTCTTCTTTTTTGTACCGCCGGGTTCTCATTACGGCATCCCACAATCCGCTCTTGGTCCGAAGCCTGTGCCCAACAATCAAATTGTCAAGGACTGTTGCTTGTTCAAACAGTTTGGTGGTTTGAAAGGTGCGTGCCACGCCGAGTTTCGCCATTTGATGGGAACGTTTCCTTGTAACATCCTGACCCTCAAAGGTTAAGCGGCCCGACGTGGGTTGGAAATACCCGCAGATCAGGTTGAAAAAAGTGGTTTTCCCCGCCCCGTTGGGTCCGATTATCGCTGTGATTTCCCCTTCGTTGATTGTGAAGTCGACTGCATTGACAGCCGTATTTCCACCAAAGCGCTTTGTTACCTGTTCGGCTTTAAGCATCCAGTCCACCCCCCGACATCTTCCGGTTCTTCGTCCCCTTCTGCATGTTTTCGTCGGTTTCCTGGATCGCCTTGCCTGCCTGTCGTTTCATCCGCTGCCGAATGAATGCCCCAATGATTCCATATGGAAGGTACATGACCAGCAAGACCAGCAGGGGTCCAAAGATGACCATTCGATACTCCTGCCAGGATTGCAGCAATTGCATCAGGACGGTAACCAGTGCCGTGCCCACCAACGGTCCCCAAAGAGTACCGATACCCCCTACCAGCAGATAAAGAAGCATCTCAAATGTATGCTCGACCGAAGCCACTTCAGGTCCCAGGAACCGGATGTATCCGGCGTACAACGCCCCTGCCAAGCCTGCCAGAACAGTGGAATGAACGAAAGCCAGGAGCTTGTTGCGCATTACATTTATGCCTAGTGCCTCTGCCAGCTCTTCACTGTTGCGTATGGACACAAATGTTCTGCCAACCAATGAATTTACGATTCTGTGATTCAGAAACATGGCAAAAACCAGAAAGAACAGGATCAGGTAATATTGAGATTCCACACTGGCAAATTCAAAAGAACCAATCTTGGGAATCGGAATCCCCAGGAGACCGCGAACCCCTTCCGTCAGAGACTCCCATTTTTCAATCACCAACAGAATGATCACGCCCACACAAAGGGAAAAAATCGAGAAGTAATGACCCTTTGTCCGCAGTGATACGACCCCTGCAGCTGCACCGATGATGCCTGTCAACAAAATAGCAATGAAAAGCGACGGAAGATATGCCAGATTCGCTTTAGACATCAACAACCCGTAGGTATAAGCTCCGATTCCGAAGAATCCTGCCTGTGCCAGTGACAACTGTCCGGTGAAACCTGCTATGATATTCATACCGCTGACTGCAATGGTCCAGATAAATATCAAGATCAGGATATGCAGGAAGTACGTATTGGAAGTCAGCCATGGAATCAGCAGCGATATAAGGAGAAGCAATATAAGAAGAAGTATCGGCACTGTACTTTTGGAGGCCGCCAACGTATTCATTTATCGCACCTCCTTTGCAAACAGCCCCGTCGGTTTCACCGTCATGATCAACACCAGCAGAATAAACGCGACCAGATCTTTATATTCGCTGTTCACATAGGTTCCGGACATGCTTTCCGCCATGCCGAGGATGTATCCCCCCAACACGGCCCCCGGAATACTGCCCATACCGCCAAGGACTATGATGACAAATGCCTTGAGATTTACCATGGCTCCCATGGAAGGGTAGACCAGGTTGATGGGGGCGGCCAGAGAGGCAGCGGCGGCTGCAAGTCCCGATGCGATGGCAAAGGTCAGAAGGGACACCCTGTTGGCATTGATCCCAACCAGGAAAGCCCCTTCCCTGCTCTGGGCCATTGCTTCAATGGTTGACCCAACGACGGTTCGCTTCAAAAACAGATTCAGTCCAACCATCAATACGATAGCAGCAATAATCACGATCAATCTTTGTTGGGTAATGGTTATGCCAAATAAGTTGATAACACCGCCATACGGAGAGTCCAGACGCCGGTAGTCAGATCCCCACAAGACACGTGCGGTTGCTTCGATAAACAACATGACGCCGACCGCCGCTATCATCGAGTTTATGTGAGGCGCATTCTGAAGGGGACGAAACACGATCCGCTCCAGCAACATCCCAATCAACACGAGGGCTGCGACCGATACCAAGATGGCAGGCCAGTAACTGAACCCATATAGGGTCATCATGAAGAACGTAAAATAAGCACCCAACATATAGAGATGACCATGAGCAAAATTGGGCAGGTGCATAATTCCATAGATCAGCGTAATCCCCAATGCCACCAAACTGTAAATGCTTCCTACCACCAAACCGTTGATCGCTTGTTGAAAAAACAGGTCCATTCTTTTCACCTCCGGTTCCCTGTTCCATGCATGAAACCATATTCTGAAAAAACACCTGACCGGTCCCCTACAGCAATCGGTTTAACCCGCCGCCTAAGCCTTTTTCCTGGCTTCCTCCGCCAAAACCCGGCGCAGACATTGTGGGAATAGAGGGTGATCTGAAGCGATTTGACGTCCGTTTCACTGGTATGGCTGCATAAAGCGGTCTGTAATATTCAAAGTGCTGCTCGCCATGGATCAGGCCCTCCCGCTTGAATTGCAAGTCTGGAATGACACCGTAATCAAAGGTGCGGCTGAACGTCGGCGGAGCTATGATCCGACCGTACCGGGTTGATCTTGCATATTCTTCATCTAGGGATTTAACGACCATATTTGGCGATCGCTCTGGAAATGACCAATCGCTGGATTTCGGCGGTGCCTTCCCAGATCTGATAGATCTTGGCGTCACGGGCCCATTTTTCCACCGGGTATTCCTTGATGAATCCATACCCGCCAAGAATCTGAATCGCTTCCATTGTCGTCTCCATCGCCACGTCTCCGGCAAACAGCTTGGCCATACTGCCTTCTCCCCGCTTGAAACCGATTCCCTTATGTCTTAACCATCCTGCCCTCCACACAAGGAGCCTTGCCGCATCAATCTTTGTTGCCATATCCGCCAGCTTGAAGGCAATCGCCTGATGTTCGATGATCGGAACCCCGAACTGGATCCGTTCTTTGGCATATCCCAAAGCGTATTCGTAAGCGGCCCGTGCGATGCCAAGGGCGGAAGCAGCTACGCCGGGGCGGGTGTGCTCCAACATCTTCAGGGCCCCAAGATAGCCGGGTACATGGTCCGGATCTCCCGGTTCACCACCCAATCGGTTTTCGACAGGCACCCGAACATCCTCCATAATGATCTGAGCGGTATGAGAAGCACGCACGCCCATTTTCTTTTCTTTGCGTCCCATCGAAAAGCCGGGAGTGTGCTTGTCGTCAATCAGGAAGGCCGCTACGCCTCCCCACCCCTTGCCGCGGTCAAGAGTGGCAAATACCACATGGATATCGGCAATCCCGCCATTGGTAATAAACTGTTTGGTTCCGTTCAGAACGTAATAATCTCCTTCCCTTCTGGCTGTTGTCTGAATGGAGGATACGTCCGATCCGGCTCCCGGTTCGGTGAGTCCCATCGCGCCGATTTTACAGTCTTCCGGGTCGGTCATCATCGGGATCCAGCGTTTCTTTTGCTCCGGTGTTCCCATCGCCATGATTGCAGCCATAGGCAGGTGGGTGCCGTTAATCGCCACCGCGATTCCGGCGCAGCCCCAGGCCAGTTCCTCTGATACAAGCAAGCTGGAAATAGGGTCATCAATGCCGCCCCCGCCAAACTCCTCTGGATAGGAAAAGGTGGTGAGGCCGATCTTGTGAGCCTTCTTTACAATCTCCCAAGGGAACTCCTCGGTCTCGTCGTAATGGGGAGCCGCGGGGCGGATCTCCTTTTCCGCAAATTCATGTGCCAGTTTTTGGATTTCGCGTTGTTCCGCAGTTAATTCAAAGTCGATCATGATGATTCCCTCCTTGAGACTTTTTACTATGCCGGGCGATGGTATCTACAAACCTTTATTACCGCTGTTTTTCCTGCAAACCCACCGATTCCACAGAAAATTCCCCCTTTTCACTCATTATGAAACCGACTGGTCGGTAGAATTCGACTATTGATTCTTTTGTTTTACTCTGAAACATGATTTCTCTTGTGACTATCCCTATCCACTAATCTACTTAAGTATGCGTTAATAGTCTGAAGAATCGAAACGAAAACTTGTGAGCAGAAGTTTATCTAGGAAGTGGTGAAATGGAGTATTGTTTGGTGGAAAATGAAGGAATCTACTATGAACGGCACGGAACCCCCGGAGCCCCGACCTTGCTGTTTGTTCACGGAGCGCGGATCTGCCGAAACCTGGCGGCTTTCAGTAGAGCATCTTCAGCAGTATGACTGCCTGCGTCTCACGTTGACTCCTTCCTGCAAAAAAATAAATCGGCATATAAATGTGAAAATCGGGTCTGACCTTTTTATAAAGATCAGACCTTTGTTCATCAATAGGTGTAGAATCCTTTGCCGGATTTTCGTCCGAGCTCTCCCTTTTCAAATTTTTCCTGCAGAATGCGGGAAGGTTTCAACAAAGGATCTCCCGATTCTTCATACTGCTGCAATTGGACGTAATAATTGACATCAAGACCCGTCATGTCCATCAAAGCGAAAGGTCCCATCGGATGTCCCAAGGCTTCCCTGGCTGCCAGATCAATCTCTTCATGTGTTGCAATTCCTTGTTCCAGAAGGCTTAACGCTTCCCGGTTCATGGCTCCGAGCAACCTGTTGGCAATGAAACCGGAAATCTCTTTGCGGAGCAAAATGGGGGTCTTGCCGAGTTTTTTGACAAGTTTAACCGCAGTCCGGGCAGTTTCTTCCGATGTCTCCGGCCCCGTCACCACCTCAACCAGGTCCATTTTCAAGGGGGGATTAAAGAAGTGCATGTTGCATACCTTGTCAGGTCGACTGGTGGCAGTTGCGATCTTCGAATTGACAATGGTGGAACTGTTGGTGGCCAAGATCGCATGTTTTGGTGCCAGCTCATCCAGTTTGGCAAAAAGCTGTCTTTTTTCCTCCAACTTCTCCACAATCGCTTCAACAATGAAATCGGAGGTGCCGACAGCTTCAGCCAAATCGGTGGTCAGATGCATGCGGGCAAAAGCCATTTTGTATTCCGTTTCGGTAATTCGTTTCTTTTCCACCCTGCGGCTCATTTGAAATTTGAGACTGTCGAGCGCCTTTTGCAAGCTGGTCT
>NZ_BDUF01000029.1:65011-93656 GCF_002335525.1 Effusibacillus lacus | reverse complement strand
CGGAAATGTCCTGCAGATAGGTCTTAAAACCTGCCAGTGCGCACAGCATTGCGATTTGCGACCCCATTGCCCCTGCTCCAATAACGGCAATTGTACGAATCTTTTCCATCGCCATTCCTGAACTCCCCCCAAATGTATGTTTTAGCTTGCCGTAACGCCACCGTCTACCGCCAACACTTGGCCGGTAATATAGGCTGCCGCATCCGATGCGAGAAACACAGCTGCCCCTTTCAAGTCATCGTCTCCACCAAACCGCTTCATGGGAGTGCCTTGCAGGATCATGTCTCCGAACTTCTGCAGCAGTGGAGCAGACATTTTGGACGGGAAGAATCCTGGAGCCAGAGCGTTTACCGTAATTCCATGATGTGCCCATTTGACAGCCAGATCACGGGTGAAAGAGATAACGGCTCCCTTGCTCGCATTGTAGGCAATTGCGTTCATCACCCGAGGGTCACTTCCTCTCAGGCCTGCAATCGAAGCAATGTTTACGATGCGGCCGTATTTCTGGGCCAGCATTTCCCGGCCAACTGCTTGGGACATCAAGAACAGCCCCGTGACGTTAACGTCCATCACTTGTTTGAATTTGTCCAACGGGTACTCATCCATTGGGGCTCCCCAAGAGATGCCCGAGTTGTTGATCAGGATATCGACCTTGCCAAATTGTTCCTTCGTTTCCCGGACCACCCGCTCCACATCTGCCGGAACGGTAACGTCACAAGCGACGGCAAGACTCTTGCGGCCCATAGCCTTCAATTGTTCAGCCACTTCGTCACAAGCCTCTTTCTTGCGGGAACATACGACCACATCGGCACCTGCTTCGGCAAGTCCTACAGCAATTTGTTCTCCAAGCCCGCGGCCGCCTCCAGTCACTATGGCGACCTTCCCCGTCAGATCGAATAGTTCTTTCACGTTCATCTCCAATAACCTCCGTTAGCTCCCAGGTCTGCTTCTTTTCTAGCTGGAAATGCCTCTTTCAATCATCTCGCCAAACATGTTTGCAACCTCATTGCTGGAATACTTGCCGTCAGGGCGGAACCAGCGATAAGACCAGTTGCAGATTCCCAAAACTCCCAGGGTTGTAATGACCGGATCCAGGTCGGAACGGAAATCTCCGGATTCGATCCCTTCCCTGACCACCTTTTCGAACAGTAGAAAATATTCATCTCTTTTTTCTCTTATGAGTTCCAGGTGGTCCGGATGCAGATGGTTCTTCTCCTGGAAAAACACTTTGGCATGGCCTCCGTACTGGGCAATTTCACCAAGCAGGATCTTCATGAGTTCCCTAAGTTTTGCTTTCGGACCAAGATCCGGACGGCTGCTGATTTCCCGTGATTGTCCCAGCAGGTGGTTAATATATTGCTCATGCAACATCATCAGTACATCTTCTTTTCCGGTAAAATAATGGTAAAACGCCCCCTTGGTAACTCCGGCGACCGTTACAATATCCTGAACGGATGTACGGGCATAGCCCCTCTCTTCAAAGAGCTTCACGGCAGTCTTGATCAGTTCTTCCTGGAGATTCATCGGCAGGCATTCCCCCTTTTCTTTTCCGAAACATACCATCCGGTCGGTATAATTAGAATATTATGCAAAATACTAGTATTTCCTTCCATCTCATCAAAAAATTTTTTTCGACAAAAAAACAACCTGAAAAGGTTGTTTGTCAGAGCAGTGTATTTTCTAGTGACTTAAGTCACGGTAACGGTAGTCTTTTCCCACCATCTCATATTGTTCGGTCAACCACAATAAACGCGAAACAAGTGCTTCGGTCCGCCTTCTCGTCTCTTCCTGGGCACGGTTCAAATAACGTTCGGCCAGTTCAATCGGCGAAAAATTGGATGTTATAACCACTGGCTTCCGTTCCGGTTCCCGTCCGTTCAAAATTGTATACAACGCCCAAATGGAAGATTCGTTCACGTTTTCATGCCCAAGTTCGTCTATTACCAGAACATCTGTGGAGATGTATTTGTCGAGAATTTGGGACCGTGTCGGCAATCCGTCCCGGTTCTCGCGGAAATACAGGTCCGACAAAGCGGCAAATGTCTTTTCCGCCTGCACATATAAAACCCCGACCTTCCGAGAAATCAACCGGTTCATGATGGCGCAAGCCAAGTGGGTTTTTGCCGTGCCAAACCGGCCAAAAATATACAAGCCCTTCATATCGGCCCCCGGCTCATACTCGTTGGCAAACTGGAATGCTTTAAGACAGAGTTCCCTGTTTAAGCGTTTCTGTTCGTCCGGGTAGTTTTCAAAGGTCATTCGCCGATGGCCTTCGTTTAATCCTGAAAAAGCCCAAAGTTTGTGTTCCTGCTGTTCCGCCAGATGCTGCCGGTAAAACTTGCATTTGGTCACCTGTTCCGTAATGCCCGTTTCGGTCAGTCCGATGGAGAATTGGTGCCCTTTTGCATCCTCTTCTTTTGGGCAAGCGGAAAACCCGGTGCATCCCTCGCATTTTTTCCTGTCCGAAAGGATATGCATCAGTTTCAGGGATACACTGTTTGTATAGTAAGACGCCGGCAGATCCGCGACTTTTAACTCGGGAAACACTTCTTCCCAATATTGTTTGGGAGCCTGAAGCATTTTAGGATTGAGATAACCTTTTGCCATGCCCGCTGCCTGTTTTAGCAGGAATCCAATTGGGGTTGGCTTGTCCATCCGAATCCCTCCTATTTCAACCCGGCTTTACGCAATTCTTCCAAATACTCGCTCTTGACCTTGGAAGAAGTTTTGGATTTGGGCAGAATGGAAAACCGTTCCTTGGTTCCGTAGACATCCAACGGTTTCATCGAGTACCGCTGATTCCATTCTTCCACTTCTTTGATGGCCGCTTCCCGGGTGCGAACTTCCCGCTCCAGCCAGTCTTGAACAATGACTTCCACATACTTTTTGGGAAAATCGGGCTTGCCCTTGGATATGGCAATCTGGGTTGTTACATGATCAATCAGCACTTCAATGCAACCGGGTTCCAGCTTGAAGGGTTCTTCCAGCAGTTGAAAAATCATGTTGATTTGAACCGCTGACGGCTGTTTCTTGATGCGCTCCCGCAGGTACTGAAGCAGGTAGGTTTCCGGAGAATTCTCTGTCATGACCTGCGGCGACAGCTTTTTGGTTTCCCGGATCCAACGCATGGCCTGTTCTTTTGTGTAGATACCGGAAATCGACCAGGAATGGGCTATCGTCATCAAATATGGACGGTCAAAAGTTTCCTTGTATTCCATTACATGTTCTATTAACACCTCAATCACCTGAGGCGGCAGTTCATATGGATAGTTCTGCAGAGTTACAAGCAGTTCCTTTTCCTGATCGGACAGCGTGCTCGCTCCCAACATCATTCTCAGATACTCAAACAGATACTCGGAATTCTTGGAAGAGAATGATTCTGCAGCTTTGCTCTCGCGTTCATCCATCAGTGTGACCGGCGATACAGGCAGGATGGATAACGTTAAGCGTGTATCCTCGTTGGTTTCCTGAACTTTGTTCATGTGCACCACCGGCTTGTCCCGGTAACGAAAAGAAAGGAGGGAATCGATCCGCTTTCTGGCCTGGTCGAAAGAAACACCCAAAGCTCTTGCCAAATCGGCAGTGGAGATCTCAATCTTGCCATTTTCTTTCATAAACAGGGATAGACAAATCAGCGTGTGCAGCTGCATGGGCGGAATTTCGGCCAAAAATCCGGAGAACAAAGCGCTTTTGTGAACCACAAACTCGATTTCGGCAGTCCATTCGTTTTGTACTGGATCGTACTCTTTTTCAATCCGAGTCGAAATCAACCTGGATTCGCTCATAATACCCCGTCCTTCTGGTTCATTCGTTCCACAAGTATATCAAACAATTCTGCAGGCCACATGCAACATTAGACCTAACAAAACAAGAAAAACGAAGCGAATCATGACTTTTCGCTTCGTTTCTGCTGCAATTCGCAATCTGCTTATTTCCGTTCCGATCTTTAGGGATACAACCGGTTCAGGAGCCGCGGGAACGGAATGGTTTCCCTGACGTGATCCAGGCCGCAGATCCAAGCAATGGTTCTCTCCAGTCCGATGCCAAAGCCTGCGTGCGGGACGCTGCCATACTTGCGAAGATCCAAATACCAGTTGTAGGCATCGCCAAAATCATGCTCGTCAAATCTTTGCTTCAGCAGTTCCAGATCATGAATTCTTTGGGATCCGCCGATGATTTCGCCGTATCCTTCCGGTGCCAGCAAGTCTGCCCCCAGCACCACTTCAGGCCGGTCAGGATCCGGTTGCATGTAAAAAGCCTTGATTTTGGCAGGAAATTTTTCCACGAATACGGGACGTTCAAAATGTTGCACAATTTCCGTTTCGTGGGGTGCGCCGAAATCTTCCCCCCACGGGAAGTCATGGCCTTTCTCCTGCAACAGCTTTACTGCGTCATCATAGGTGATACGCGGGAAAGGACCTGCTATTACATTCTCCAACGGTTTTGGATCCCGCCCGATGGCTTTGAGTTCAAGCTTGCAGGATTCGAGAATATGCCGAACAATATGCTGCACCAGGCCTTCCTGGATGGCCATATTCTCTTCATGGGTACAATAGGCCATTTCCGGTTCGATCATCCAAAACTCAATCAGGTGGCGACGGGTCTTGGATTTCTCCGCGCGGAAGGTCGGGCCAAAGGAATACACCCGACCAAGTGCCATCGCGGCAGCTTCCATATAGAGCTGTCCGGATTGGGTCAAGTAGGCGTCTTCATCAAAATATTTGGTATGAAACAGATTCGTTGTACCCTCACAGGAAGACGGAGTCAATATCGGGGGATCCACCTGCACGAATCCGTTTCCGTCCAGATACGTTCGGATTGCTTTGATAATCTCCGCCCGAATCTTCAGGATTGCTCTTTGACGAGGAGAACGAATCCACAAATGGCGGTGATCCAGCAGAAAGTCCACCCCGTGTTCCTTCGGAGTAATGGGGTACTCGTTTGCCAAGTGGACCAATTCCACATCGGTTACGGTCAGCTCAAAACCGCTGGGTGCCCGGTCATCCGCGCGAACAATCCCTTTTACACGGATTGACGATTCTTGCGTCAACTGGTTGCAGGTTTCAAACACCTGCTCCGGTACTTCCGCTTTAACGACGACCCCCTGGATAAAACCGGTGCCGTCCCGAAGTTGGAGAAATTGAATTTTTCCGCTGGAACGCTTGTTCCAAAGCCATCCTTCGATCAAGACTTCTTGTCCCACATGTTGTCCGATATTCTTAATGGTGGTTTTCAAACCTATGCCCTCCATTATGGATAAATCAAATCCACCATCAAAAGTACCACAATGGCCCATAAAAAGAAACCCGATTCCTGTTATTTATCCGGGAATCGAGTTCTGAACCACATCTGTTACGCATGTGCAAACTGCTTTGGTTTTTGCCGGGACAACCACTGTCGGAACGCATCTCCCGTCATGCTCTCTTCTTCCACAAGCGTTTGCGACAATTGCCGAATGCCGTCTTTGAAAGGTTCCAGCAGTTCAATGGTGAGTTTCTCTATGTCTGAAAGGATTTTGCGAATTTCTTCATCCAATACATTGCGCTGCAGATTGTCAGCATCCACAATCCCCAGACTTGAGAGGCCGCAACTGACAATTGTACGCGCCAGGTTCGATGCCTGCATAAAATCGTTTGACGCACCCGTTGACCGGTTGCCGAAAATCAACTCTTCGGCCACCGCTCCCGCCAGTGCCACTTTCATTTGCCCTTCCAATTGTTCCTTGGTGTACAGGTAGGAATCCTGCTGAGGCACTTGCCGGACAAAACCGAGGGCATTGCCGCGAGGCGCAATTGTGATATGGGCAACGGAACCGGGTCGAACCGATTCGGAAGCTATTGCGTGTCCCAGTTCGTGGACAGAGACGCGGAGCAGTTCCTCAGAGGATGGACGCTTGCCTGTCTTTTCTCCGAGCAGCACTTTATCAACCGCGTCACGGAAGTGTCTTGTCTCAATCTCTTGCTTGTCTTCCCTAAGCGCCAGAATGGCCGCTTCATTTGTAAGGCTCTCCAATTGCGCCCCGGAAAATCCGTATGATTCTTTGGCAATAGATTCAAGGTCCACATCTTTCGCCAACGGTTTGTTGGCGGTTTGAATCTTGAGGATATGCAGACGCCCTTCCTTATCAGGCAAATCCACTTTAATCTGCCGGTCGAACCGGCCCGGTCGGAGCAAGGCGGGATCCAGCATGTCAACCCTGTTCGTCGCAGCCACAACCAGGACAAGCGGATTGGATGTGGTTTGCATACCGTCCATCTCGGTTAACAACTGGTTTAAGGTTTGGTCATACTCTTGATGGCCTTGTCCTCCTCCACGCTTTCCGCCAATTACATCAATTTCGTCGATAAAGACGATGGCGGAATCTTTGCCTTCTTTTCTGGCAAGACTGCGCGCTTTCTTGAACAGGTCACGGACTCGCGACGCCCCTACCCCGACGTACATCTCGACAAATTCAGATCCGCTTGCGGAGACGAAAACAGAATCGGTATAGGTGGCAGCCGCTTTGGCCATTAAAGTTTTGCCCGTACCTGGCGGGCCCGTCAACAGAATCCCTTTTAAGGGACGGATGCCCAAACTCTTGATCTTATCCCGGTGCCGCAGGAAATCAAGTGCTTCCATCAGTTCCCGTTTAGCCGACTCTTGTCCGCCAATATTCTCAAATTCCACTCTGTGGGAGGAAGGGTGTTCCCGGTGACCGGTGGAAACGACACCCCTTTTTTCAACCACGACGGAAATTGCGAACAGCAACCCAATCAAAAGAACCAACGGAAGCACGTTAGTTCCCAGGTAGGCAAAGAAGACTGTTATTGCAATTCCGATACCGACAATTGCTTCCCGTATCATAGAGTCTTCACCCCCCGGGTTCCTGTTGCAGGGTTGCTTAAGTTATAAGGGATGACCTCATACAGGTAGTTATCTCCCCGCTCAAGCTGAATGTATAGATATTCGCTGTCCATTGTGACAACCGTACGGTCGAGGCCGTCCTTTCTGCCTTGTGACTGAACCTTGTCAATCATTTCGGTGAAGGATCCCTTGGCAATTCCTTCGTAAATTATAGGCTGGTAGTTTTGAAAGAGTTTCTCCAGTTCGGGTGTCCGCTTGTCCTTCATTTTGACATTGACGCCCGCATTTAGTTTATTAGAGATTTTGGCCTGTATGGATTTGTATGCGGTTTGCAGGTCAGAAACCCGGTTGACTGATACTTCGATTACCTTTGGCGATCCGTTCAATCTTACATCAACGGCATTCACCTGCCGGGTGGAAATCAACTCTTTTTGCAAAGGACGAACTACCCCATAATCCCGATACAAAATCCATCCTCCGAACAAGACCAACAAAGATGCGGTCAGGAAGATCAACATGGGCAGAATGCGAATGCGAGACATGCCATCATCCCTCCTTTATCTATAACCTTATTGCAAGTATATAAAAACCGATTCTTGTTTACATAACGCATCGCTGATCTAGTATACCATATTTTGAGGATCACATTTAGAGGTAATCTTGTCCAGACAGCAAAAAAAAACGGGCTGCCCAATTGGAGTTGAGCAGCCGCGTTATAGAAGATTTACTCTGTTGGTTTCAGCACATAGGTTGCAATCACATTTCCCGTGTAAAAGTCCAAATATACATACTTCTTTTGTCCCTGTGGGCTGGCCCCATACACTTCCCAAAGGAACCGGCCTGACGCCTTGCCGGCAGAGGGATTTTTCATAAGAGAGTCGACCAGACCCGGAGTTGTTTTGATAATCTCAGTGAGTCCAGCCTCTTTTCGAGCTTTATCCTCAGCGGCGGATCCTGTCACACCTTTATCCAGGTACTCGGAACCGAGAACCCGTTCTTTGGTCGAAAACACCATCATGGACCTGCCCAGCTTGTCCTTCCCCAGAAATACATAGCATGTGGGGCCACCCGTGTACTGTTCATACCCCTCCACTTGATTGAGTGCGGAATGATCGAGGGCTAACCGGGCCGCAGTTTCCAGGTCAGGCATCTGTGCATGCGTGATCTCTTTGATCAGAAAAAATGCCCCTACCAAAAGTACCGCAATCGCCAATAGCCCAGTCCAGATTACTTTCTTCATGCTTTCTCCTTATAAATCAAAATATGTTAGTGACGCGCGGGATGCTGGGTTGCTTCATAAACAGACAGCCAAAGTGTGTTGTCCTCTTCCTTGGAGAGACCAAATACCAGATTGTACGGTTTCAGGGTCCGGTTAAGGAAATCGACGATTTTATAGAAATTGTCCCCTGTTTCCACCTGAACGGTGGCAAGCGCTTCAAGCTCGTGCGTTTCCACACCACTCACCCCTATTGTACATGATAGTTGTCCTGAATGCTCCTGTCATGGTAAAAACCTTTCAACATACGGGGAACAACGGGAGACATACTAGAGATACTCCAATAAGAAGGGGGATCGAACATGGAGATGCAGACCCCGTTACCGCTCCCTCCGCAGCAGGTCAAGCAGTTGGCCCACCTGAAAGCAAAAGAATTGGGCCTGGATTACCTGGTTAGGCATGACTTGGCGAATCACCATTTGCAAAATTCTCGCAAACACACTTTTATAGTCACAAGAAAATCCCATAACTACCTATAACATTTCCAGCATGAACCCCTCTATGCACAACATTGAAAGGAACGTTCGCCATCCGCTGACGGAGCAACGTTCCTTCCTCAACTTACTTGAACAGCCGTTCGCAGACGGCTTCCACTTCCCTGTAAATCCTCTCTTCATCCATGGTCAACACACGGCGGTTTTCCACCAACAGCTGCCCATCAACGATTACGTCCGTCACGTCTCCCGATTGTCCGGCGTAAACAAGATGTGCAATAACATTATGCCGCGGATAATAATACGGACGGTTAAAATCAAGCATGATCAAATCGGCAAGGGCTCCTGATTGGACCGTGCCCAGACGGTCTTCCAAGAACAGCGCCTTGGCTCCGTCTTTTGTGGCCATCTCCAAAGCTTTATAAGCGGAGACGGCAATGGGATCCAGATTGACCCCCTTGTGAAGCATGGCAGCTTGCCGCATCTCTTCAAACATATCCAGATTATTGTTGGATGCGGCACCGTCAGTGCCCAATCCAACGATCAGCCCCTTTTGCAACATCTTGACAGCGGGTGCAACTCCGGAACCCAACTTCAGGTTGGAGTCCGGATTATGAGCAACATGGACATTGTAACGGGCCATGATGTCCAAATCTTCGTCAGTAACGTGCACACAGTGTGCCGCCAGGGTAGGCCTTTCAAACAGCCCCACTTGCTCCATCAACCGGATGGGTGTGCAGCCGTGCTCTTCCATGCATCTTTCCACTTCCCCCGCAGTTTCGGACAGGTGAATCTGGATAGGGACATTTAATTCCGCTGATAACTCTGCTACCCGTTTCAGGTAATCAGGCGGACAGGTATACGGAGCATGCGGACCCAGGATGACCGAGATTCGACCGTTTGCAGCACAATTCCATCTATTGAAGAAGTCCCGACTCTCCGCTATTGCAGTGTCAGCCTTTGGCGGAAACCCGATCATGCCGCGGGACAGAACCGCTCGGATTCCCGAACTCTCGACAGCCTTTGCCACCCCGTCCATATGGAAGTACATATCTGTAAAACAGGTGGTACCCGTTTTCAGCATCTCCAAAATGGCCAACTGCGTTCCCCAATGGATGTCTTCTTCCGTCATTCTGTCTTCAATCGGCCAGCACTTGGTTTGCAGCCATTCCATCAGCGGCAGGTCATCCGCATATCCCCGGAGCAGGACCATGGCCGCATGTCCATGGGCGTTGACCAGTCCCGGCATGACCACTTTACCGGAAGCATCAAGGATCTTGTCAAAAGAGCGGTCTCCCTGATACGAACCGGAACCTACCTCCTGGATCCGGTTCCCTGAAATTGTTATGTATCCGTTTTCGATCCACGACTCCTCCGTCATGGTAACAATCGCAGCATTCTCAATCAGAATCTTCTGTTGCACACAATCCCTCCCTATTTATTCTGCCCATAATGGTCTTTATAGGTACTCCGCAGGTACTCTACATCCTCATGGGACAATAGAACCGGGGTACCGATCATTTTTGCGATGACATAGATCTGGGCTCCTTTCTCCACAATCGTGCAGACTCGCAATGCTTCCATAATATCGTGCCCTACGCCCACCACACCGTGGTTGGCCAACAGGACCGCCCCTTTTTTGTTCAGGGCCTTGACCGCTGCCGCTCCCAACTCGGGAGTACCCGGCAGAGCATAACGGGCTACAGAAACGGATCCTCCAACCACCTGGGCCAGATCCTCCACTATGGGGGGAATCTCTCGGTGAGCTGCAGAACAAGCGGATGCATAAACACTGTGTGTATGCATCACTCCGTTGACATCCGCCCTTGCCCTAAGTATTGCCAGATGCATGTGCAGTTCGGATGTCGGCTTCCGTTTTCCTTCTGTCACCTGACCCGTTTCCAGATCCACCACCACCAGATCCTCCGCACGCAGAGTGCGGTAATCCATTCCGCTTGGTGTCACCACAATCAATCCGGTATCAGGCACCCGGGCGGAAAGATTCCCCCAAACGGAAGCGACAAGCCCTCTCTCATACATTTCTTTGGCGGCCAGCAGAAGCTGGTCGCGAATCTCTCCAATCCTGTCTTGCATAAAGATTACCCTTTCCGGTTCAAAACCGCCATCCGGTCGCGGTCAGGCGATTCCACTACCCCTTTTTCTGTAATAATGGCTGTTATTAACTTGTGAGGAGTAACATCAAACGCAGGGTGAAGAGCAGGCACCCCCTCCGGAACCATTCGTTTTCCCCCGATAATGGACACCTCTTCCGGAGACCGTTGTTCTATTTCAATTTGATCCCCGGTCTCAAGGGAAAAATCCAGAGTGGAAGTGGGGGCTGCCACATAAAACGGAATTCCATGGTGTTTGGCCAGAACGGCCAGCGAATAAGTTCCAATCTTGTTTGCTGTGTCTCCATTCGCGGTAATCCGATCCGCACCGACGATAACCAGATCCACTTGGCCCTGCCGCATCAGGTAACCTGCCATGGAATCGGTTATCACCGTTACCGGGATACGATCCTGTTGAAGTTCAAAAGCGGTTAGCCTTGCACCCTGCAAATAAGGCCTGGTTTCATCTGCATAGACAGAGATGTTTTTGTTTGCTTCATGGGCAGCCCGAATCACGCCAAGAGCAGTCCCGTACCCTGCTGTGGCCAGCGCCCCGGTATTACAGTGCGTCAGGATCCTGGCACCGTCCGGAATAAAACGCAAACCGTACTGACCCATCGTCTTGTTCATTTCCACATCTTCTTGCGCAATGGTTTGCGCTTCCCGTGTAATCAATTCAGCCAGTTGTTTGACATCCAAATCGGAGTTGTGTTTGATCAGTTCCCTCATTCTGCTGATGGCCCAGAACAGGTTCACTGCAGTTGGACGGGTCTTGGCCAACCTGTCGCAAACCGCATCCATGTAGGGGAAAAATTCTTTCTTGTCAAGATTTGCTCCCTCCCGGGCGCCAATTGCAATTCCGAAAGCGGCGGTGGCACCTATGGCGGGAGCGCCCCGAACTTTCATCTTTTCAATGGCTTCCGCCACCTCTTCGACAGTACTGCATTCCACCCATTCAATTGTTTCCGGCAGTTGAAGCTGGTCCAGAACCGCTAGGGTCTTACCGTTCCATTTTATAGGTTCCACCCGAATCCCCCATTCCCTGAACACTTTACAATGAACCCAATTCGGCCAAAGCATGCGGACATTGACAGGTCCGCTCACCGGTTCCTGCTTCGATCACCTTGAAGAACAATTTTCGCACCTTTTCGATATTGGCCTTCATCTCGTCCATAACTTCCCGGTGAGTCAAAACGGTATCGGAAATTCCTGTGCAGTAATTGGTAACAATCGCGACTGTTGCATAACACAGCTCCGCTTCCTTGGCAAGTATAACTTCCGGAACGGATGTCATGCCCACCACATCTCCGCCAAGCTGGGAATACATTCGAATCTCAGCCGCTGTTTCGAATCGTGGCCCTTCGGTACAAACATAAATCCCGTCGTCAACAAGCGCTACCCCTTCATCTTTGGCAAGCTGGGAAATTTTTCGTCTTAGACGTCCGCAATAAGGGTCTGTCATGTCAATATGGACAACGCCGTCTTGCCCTTCATGAAAGGTGGAAACACGAGACTTGGTCATATCAATGAAATCACTCACCAGAACCAAACTTCCGGGTATAAATTCTTTTCTGATGGACCCTACGGCAGCAGTTGCCAGTACCTGTTGTACCCCCAGCTGCTTAAGAGCATCAATGTTTGCCCTGTAATTCACTTTGTGAGGAGGAACCGCATGCCCTTTCCCGTGCCGTGCCAAAAAAGCAACCTGCCTTCCGGCATACTGCCCGATGGTTACGTGTGCCTCTCCATAAGCCGTTTCAATTCTATGGAACGCAGGTGCGTCCAGTAACCCCGGATCGTAAACACCCGTGCCCCCAATTATGGCAAATTCTGCCTCCAACCCCATCCACCTGCCAATTCAACGTTCACGGTATCATTTAAGCAATGAGGCTGTCGCTTGTCAACTACCGCCATTCGCTGTTCTTAATGTTCGCTGTTCTTAATGGGTGATTTTCAATGAAATGTAGGACCCCGGTAATGTCGACCCCCGATTGTTCCATGGGAGCAAACAGATCCCCTACCTTCTTCACACGTTCAAGCATTGTCCGGATTGTAAAATCTTCGGGAACCGCCCCTGCTGCAAGTTCTTCCCAGGTCAATGGCGCTGACACCTTGGCGTCGGGAACAGGCCTTGGCGAATAGGGACTGACCAGGGTTTTGTTTGGAGCGTGCTGGAGGTAATCCACATATACTTTATCCTCCCTGTCTTTCACCAACCGTTCCACAGTTGCAAGATCCGGATATTGAGAAGCCAGGTAGCGTCCGATAAATTCTGTAATTACCCTTGTTTGCCGGAAGGTAAAACCTTGTTTTAACGGAATAAAAATCTGCAGGCCCGTAGCTCCGGAAGTTTTGGGGTAACTGGGAAAACCCAAATCATCGAGAACTGCTTTGACAGCAAATGCCACCTTGCGAACTTTTTCAAATCCGGGTGCTGACGGATCCAAATCAATCGCAATATTGGTTGGCGAATCGGGGGCCTGTATCTTTGTGTACCATGGATGAAGTTCAATGCAGGCCTGGTTTGCAAGCCAAATCAGTGTGGCGGTATTGTTGGCAAGAATGTAATGGATGTCCCGATCACTATCCTTTGAATAAACGGCGAAGGTTTGAACCCATTCGGGAGTATCTTTCGGCGCGTTCTTTTGATAAAACGATTTTTCGTGAATACCATGGGGAAAACGGACCACAGTCAAGGGTCTGTCCTGCAGGTGCCGGACCAAATGAGGAGACATCTCAATCATGTATTGGATGTAATCAGCCTTTGTAATGCCCGCTTCCGGCCAGAGGGGTTTGTCCAGATTGGTCACCCTGACCGGAAATTCCGCCAGAAGCGTGTCACTCATCAATCCTTACCTCCGGGCTTTTTACCGATTAGGATTCCCTTTCCCCCCAAAACAACACCCTGCACGCTTATTCGTGCAGGGTGAATAGGGGTCTATTATCCGATCAGTCCACATAGTAGGCAAGGGATTCAAGTTCAGTTGTCACATCCGCATTGCGGATGGGGACATCCAGGGGAACCCGGAGGATGACAGGAGCAAAGTTAAGAATTCCTTTGATCCCCGCCTGCACCATCTGGTCGGCCACTTTTTGGGCTTCTGTCGCGGGAACCGTTATGATACCCATTTTGATATCCAGTTCCTTGACTGTCTTTGGGAGCATCTCAATTGGAAGCACTTCCAGCGACCCGACCTTGGTTCCGACTTTGTGCTGGGATGCATCAAAAATGGCTACGATCTTCAATTTCTCATTTGTATAACGGTTGTAATTAGACAGGGCCGTTCCCAGATTCCCTGCTCCCACCAGAGCCACATTGAGACGCCTGTCCAATTTCAGAATCTGTTTGATCTTTTCTATGAGATATTGAACGTCATACCCTATCCCCTTGCGTCCGAACTCGCCGAAATACGCCAGATCCTTCCGGATCTGAGCCGGATTCATGTCCAAATGCTGACCCAGTTCATGGGAAGATACGGTTGTAACGTTCATATCCCTCAAATGATGAAGGTAACGCAAATAAACAGGGAGGCGCCGGATCACGGCTTCAGAAATTTTGGGAGTTTTCATCCTGTCCTCCAACTCACGACATTAGAATGCTTATGTTACCATCATAGGTGAAAGCAAAAACTTTCGTCAACCTTAATGATTTGTATAAATTTTTAAGATTAAGATAAAGCCTCCTTAAAAGTACGTCAACAACAAGAAGTGCAGGTTGTCACGGCCTGAGTACGTCATAGCCTCTATGCCCGATGACCACGGTAACAGATCCAAATTGATCAGTCCGATAAACGTCTGTCCAGCTTTCGTACAGCAGTTCAACAATGCTTTCGTCCGGAGATGTCCCGCCTTTTTGAATGCCGGTCAAGACAGCCACTCTTGGGTTCACCTTTTTAAGGAACTCAGCACTCAAACTGCCAGTCTTTGCATGGTTCGGAACAACCAGAATATCACTCTCAACCGGCAGTTCCGAGAGTTTCTCCGCAACTCTCGAAGTAATGTCTCCTGTAAAGAGGATTCGAGTGCCCCGGTAGTTGACCTGGGCTACCAGGGAAGATTCGCCTTCCAAACCAAGCTGCGGCTCCCGGGGATGAAAAACCTTTACGGACAAGTCTTCACCCAAGGTGTATTCCTGATCCGCTTTCAGACGGATTCTGGGTATCAGTTTGGCTGATTCATAGCTGTCCGGTTCAAATTCGGCATAAGACAGGTCGGGATAGGCAACTTTGCCGATCGGGACCGATTGGCTGAGGATTCCAAAACCGCCCATATGCTCCGGATTGGGACTTGTCAAAATGACAAAATCCAGCCGATGTGCCTTGAGAAAAGCAAGTTCCTTCAAAATCATCAGCGCCGAGGAATCCACACCGGTATCAAACAGCAAATGATGTCCTTCCCTCGTCCGCAGAACGGCCGATACCCCGCTGCCCACATCCAGAAAGCGAAGCACCGCCTTGTCTGAAATATCGAATTTGGTTCCGATGGGTGTCTGGTCAAAATAACGAACAGCAGGCAGCAGCGTCTCCATAGTCGCTCCCGCCAACACGATCAGAACCAAAACCATCCAGAACAGTCCACGCCTGAACGCCATTCGCATGTCGTTCCCCTCGCTATTCTTGGACATGTATATGCGGAGGGAACTATCCGTATGTCATCGCTTAAGCCAGTTGTAAACCACTTTCAGCACTTCTTTTTCAGGGCCTTGATAAATCCATGGTCCCGGCAGAGATCGAATGAAATGTTTTCCATATCTCGCATCTACCAACCTCCGGTCATAAACGACTATCGCACCCACATCTTTCTTTGACCTGATCAATCGCCCGAACCCTTGCTTGAACCGAACAATCGCCTGCGGAACGGAATAATCCATAAAGGAATTCCGTCCTTCCCTTTCCAATGCTTCCGCCCTTGCCTCCGCAACCGGGTGATTGGGAGGCCAGAAAGGCAACCGGACGATAACCACGCAGGACAGGTCGTCTCCCGGAATATCCACCCCTTCCCAAAAGGAATTGGCACCAAACAACACGGCTCTCTCATCCCGCTTGAATTCGTGAACCAGTCGGACCCTTGACGAGGAATCGATACCGTGGGCAAAAATGTTGATGTTGTGTTCCGCCAGTTTCGGTTTGATCTTGGTATACGCATCCCTCAACATCTTGTGGGAAGTGAACAGAACCAGCATTCTTCCGTTGGAGATCCGGGCAAGAGTGGTCAGGGATTCGCACAGGGAGTCGACAAACTCCTGTTCTGATACCCCCTTGACTGGGGTTACATCGGTCGGAATGCAAAGCAACGCCTGTGTCTTGTAATCGAAAGGGGAATCCACTTGTAATGTCTGAAGTCTTCCCTCTTCCTCAGCCATCCGCAAACCCAATCTGTCTATAATGTAGGAAAAACCCTGATTGATTGTAATAGTGGCTGAGGTGAGAACAACCGAGTCTTTCTTCTCGAACAGGCTGTTCTTCAGCAGGGGACCAACATTCACCGGCGCCAGATTTAGACTGACGGCGGGGCGGACACCCTTGTCGTCCGCTTCTATCCACAGAACGTTGGATCGTGTATCCGATTCCCTGAAAAATCTGGCCATTGTCATAAACCGACGGTCAAGCTCCTGAACCTGTCCGCCAATATCTGTAACAAGTCCTGTCACTTGCTCCTCATCGGGGAATTCGGATGCTTCCGTCTCCAATTTGTTCATAAGACTGCGCAGAATGCCTGTCTCAGTCTGCAGGTTGTCAAAAGCGCTCAAGACCGCATTCCAAACAGGAAGTTCCTGATGTTCCTTGGCTATGCGCAGAATGGATCGGCCGCCTTCCCCTTTTTGCGGCGAATGATCAAGGGCAAACCGGTGCAGCAGTCGGAATGTTTCCTCGGAATGTCCCCGGATTTCCAGAACCTTCTCCGTCATTTGATCCAGAATTCCGGCCATGGCAGCAAATCGGGCATGCAAACCGATCACCGTTCGCAATTGTGTCAGCAAGCCTTGCCGGTTGTCTCTGGCCAAGCGGCTCAGAGCGCCATTCACTTGAAAGTAACCGGCATCTTCCCCCAGATGTTTCGTCGCTTCATCTTCTATGTGATGCGCCTCATCAATAATCAGATGATTGTAGGGAGGCAGCACTCGATGATCCGCTTTAATGTCGGAAAATACCAGGGAGTGGTTGGTAATGATCACATCAGACTGGTCAGCTGCAGTCCTGTTCTTAAAGTAATAACAGTTTCGAAACCATGGACATTTCTTGGCTATGCAGGATTCAGAATCGCTGGCAATCCGCATCCAATATTCTGTCTGGTTAGCCGGCAAATTGATCTCTTCCCGGTCGCCGGCTTCTGTCTCAAGCAGCCATGTTAGCATCCGCGCATAAAAGGAACGTTCGGAATTGTCCCCCAACATTCCTTGGGAATTCACTCCATTGGCCACTTTTCGCATGCACACATAATTGTTGCGCCCTTTTACGACTGCCGCCTCAAACAGTACCCCCATAATCTCGTGCAGCAAGGGAAGGTCGCGCAACTTGATCTGTTCCTGAAGGTTAATGGTGTGGGTGGCTACGACGACTTTCTCGCCTGTGGCGGAAGCATGCAATATAGCCGGAACCAGATAGGCAAGGGATTTCCCCGTCCCGGTTCCCGCTTCCACAATCAGATGGCGGCCCTCCGTCAACGCTTCCGCCACTGCCCGAACCATTTGCAGTTGGGAGGGTCTCTCTTCATAGCCTGCAAATTTGGCAGCCAGAGGTCCCTCTTGCGCAAGGATGGCGGCGGCCATTTCCGGATAAAAGGGAATGGGCTCCCGGTCTTCCAAATTTCGTTCCGGAATTTGAACAGGCTTGTGCATCAATTGATGTATTACGGTGCAGCCGTCAGGGATTTCCGTCTGCATCAGTTGTATCGGTTCTTGAGCCAAATCACGGAAGAAATGCCGCAATGACCAATCTGACATACTGGCAAGCTGTTCAATTTGTTGCAGAACCAACAGCGGCATATTCCTTGCTTTATCAATGAGCTGCAGCAAAAGTTCGGCCGTTGCCAGTGCATCCGACAAAGCCCGGTGCGGACGGCCATGTGCTATTCCCCTGTTCAGAGCAAGCGCCTCCAGGGAATAAGATGGTTCCCTCGGCAACAGGATCTGGCTCAGTTCCAGCGTATCCAAATAATTGCCTGAATAAGGCAGATAACCCGATTGTTCCAGTGCCGCATTCATGAACGAGATGTCAAACAAGGCGTTATGGGCCACCCAGTCAGCTCCGTCTGCAAACTGAAGAAACCTGGCAACCGCAATATCCAGGTCAGGTGCTTTTGTCACATCTTCATCGGTAATGCCGGTAAGTTCAACGAAAAAGGCTGGCAGTGGCTTGTCTTGTGCCACAAACGTTTCGAATGTGTCAATGATCTTTCCGTTCTCAATTCGCACCGCACCAATTTCTACAATTGTATCGTATCCGGCATTAAAGCCGGTGGTTTCCAGGTCAAATACCACATAAGGAACTGACATGCAGAGTCACCCCGTTATAGAATCCCTATAGGATTCTCTACTGCCACCGGATTCTCCTGCAAGAAAAAGGCGGAAAAGAGATCGGACAGATTCAAGTTCCGGCAATGGCCGGAACACAATCCCTGCACAATCGCCAGCATGATTCCGCCAGCTCATGCTCCCCAAGTCCTGTATGTGCCAACCCTTTATAGAACCATGCTTCAACACAATTATTATCAAGTTGCAGCGCTTTTGAAAATTGGTCAACCGCAGATTCGTAATTCCCTTGTTCCATGAAAAGCCTTCCTACCTGTAGGTGACCGAGCAAACGGTCATGCGGGTCCTCCGCCCTGGTTACCGTCTCGAGCAACCTTTGTGCATCTTCTTGTTTGTCAAGCATCTGCAATACACGAGCCATGCCGATTCTTGCATGAATCAGGTCAGGTTCGGTCAGCAGCAGATGTTTGAACAGCTGTTCCGCCTTCCCGACTTCTCCCGTCATCAGGAACGCCCACCCCAAATTAAACTGGGCTTGGTTATCGCCTGGACTCAGGCTGAGCTGTTTTTTGAAATATGCAATGGCCAGATTGTAGTTTCCCTCCCGCATGGTTAACCAGCCTATGCCTCCCAGCGGACCGGGTGACAACGGATAAAATTTCCGCGCTTTTTCATAAAGGGTGAGAGCAGGTTTACACTCATTGCGATAGACCAATAGGTCCGCATAAAGCAACATAGTTTCAAGATCGGAGGAATTAAGCCGGTATGCCTTCGCAGCATGTTCGTAAGCCTTGTCCATGCTCCCCAGTCTTTGCCAGATCAATGCAATTATGTATTCCGTTTGCCAATCGTCAGGGTTCGTATCCGCCGACACAAGGAAGGAAGCCAGAGCATCCGTATAGAGTTTCTGGTTATACTGACAGGCCCCAAGATTGAAGTGGACGTCAGGAAAGTCCCGGCTGTATTCTGCCGCTTGTTTAAACTCTTCTGCGGCTCTCAGGAAGTCTTCCCGTTCCGCATAAATATGTCCAAAGGTATTGTGAACAGCTGCCAAAATGTACGGGTCCTCTGCGTCTGCAGCTACCAGGGCCAATTGCCCTTCCGCTTTCTCATACTCTCTTTTTCCCAAGTAACCAAGAGCCAGATACAACCTTGCAACAGAAAACTCACCGTCCATATTGACGACCTTTTCCAATTCATTGATGGCATGTGGAAACATCAGGAGATCCATATAACCGAGACCTTTGCGAAACCAGCGGATGATTTGTTCCTCCGCCGCATTTGGATGCAAAGGGACAACCTTTCCGGGAGAGGGCGATTTTGCAGGAGGCTTGGATGGATTCAAATACGGTTCTGTCAGATCAATCTGCAAACCGAACAGTTCCGATAAATCTGCGACTTTTTCTTCAAAAATCAACCATTTCTCAACAAACCGATCACAAACGGTACGAAGGGCGAGAATCTCCTCGCGCAAAATTTCTTTCTCATCGTCTCCCGCTGTTGCCAGTTGTTTTTCGATACGCTGCAACGCTTGAAACAACTGTTCAAAAGGCTTGTCAAACACTGAAAATCCCCCCGCGTTGCTGAATCTGAATTAGTTTGCGGCAACTTGCCGTTTCTATGCAAAAAAACTGCCGCATTCATGCGAATGCGACAGTTCCGTGCGTTTCTTTAATCAGTTCATGGATGGTATTGTCAGGGTTCATCAGCGCAACAATCGGTTGGTGGCTGCGCGCCTTGGCTTCTTCCATCAGGGCATATGATATTATGATCACTGTGTCCCCGGGCTGAACCAACCGGGCCGCCGCTCCGTTCAGACAGATGACACCCGACCCCCGGGGTCCCGGAATTACATAGGTTTCAAGCCGGGCTCCGTTATTGTTGTTAACGACTTGAACCTTTTCATTCTCCAGTATGTCAACTGCATCCATGATGTCTTGGTCGATGGTAATGGAACCCACATAGTTCAAATTGGCTTCCGTAACGGTTGCCCGGTGGATTTTCGACTTCATCATTGTGCGAAACATGGCTGCCCCTCCTTGACATAGAGTATGGTATTGTCAATTAAACGGGTCCCGCCAAATCGGACGGCAACCGCCAGCAAGGAATCGTCTTCGATGGTGCTTACATCCGTTAGATTCTGTAAATCTACAATTTTGATGTAATCCACTTCTGCCAACGGTTCCGCCTCGATAATGGAGCGAATCTGTTGTTCGATGACAGTTGCGGACCTCTCTCCCGTCTTGAACAGTTCTTCTGCATGCAGCAGCGCTCTCTGGATCGACAACGCCTGCAGCCGTTCTTCGGAAGACAGGTAAACGTTGCGGGAACTCATGGCCAGGCCGTCTGACTCCCTTACAATCGGGCAAGGGACAATTTCGACCGGCATATTGAGATCCTGGACCATCTGCTGGATGACGCGCACTTGCTGGGCGTCTTTTTGGCCAAAAAACGCTTTGTCCGGTTGTACAATATTCAGCAGTTTTGCAACAACCGTTGCAACTCCCCGAAAATGACCGGGTCTGGAAACTCCGCAAAGATTGTTTGTTATTTCCTCCACTTCCACAAATACCAGTTGTTTTTGCGGGTACATCTCATTGACCGAGGGTACAAAGATAGCGTCAACTCCGGCATTTTTCGCCAGGTTGGCGTCTCTGTCCAGATTGCGCGGATATTGTTCATAATCTTCCGCAGGTCCGAACTGCAAAGGGTTGACAAAAATGCTCATCACCACAAAGTCACATTCCGCCTTGGCACGCCTCACCAGGGACATATGTCCCTCATGCAGATAGCCCATAGTTGGCACAAAGCCAATCGTCTTTCCTTGCTGTCGACATTCACCGACAAGGTGCCGCATGTCATCGATCGTATGGATCATCCTCATCTGTTTTCAAGCTCCTTCTTCAAAGCAGCCAGAATTTCTTCCTTCATGCCGAACTCATGCGAAGGTCCCGGAAAAGATCCGTCCCTGACATCCTGTGTGTAGGATCTGACCGCATCCACCATCGACTCGTACATGTTGGCGTATTTCTTGACAAATCTCGGCATGTAATCGTTGGTAATCCCCAGCAGATCATGCATCACCAGCACTTGTCCGTCACATCCCGCCCCAGCTCCGATCCCTATGGTTGGGATGTCGAGCTGTTCTGTGATCAACGTTGCCAACGGCATCGGAACCAGTTCCAGAACAATGGCAAAGCAGCCGGCTTCCTGCAATCTTAAAGCATCTTCATAAATCCGTTTGGCACCGTCCAAATCCCTTCCCTGCAGCTTAAAGCCTCCCAATTTGTTTACGGCTTGCGGAGTCAGGCCCAAATGTCCCATAACCGGAATGTTGGCTCTGATTAAAGCGCGAATCTCCTCAAGCATCTCACGGCCGCCTTCCAGTTTTACCGCATCGGCTCCCGCCTCCTGAATCATTCGGCCCGCGTTGCGCACCGTATCGGCAATCGACACGTTTGCCGAAAGAAAGGGCATGTCCGTCACCACCAGGGTGTGCTTGGCTCCCCGTTTGACTGCCTTGGTATGATGGATCATGTCTTCAACCGTTACCGGAAGAGTGGTTTCATGGCCCAACACCACCATTCCCAGTGAATCACCAACCAGAATCAGATCTACGCCTGCCGCTTCCGCCACCTTGGCTGTCGGGAAGTCATAGGCGGTGACCATTGAAATTCTTTGCTTGTTGGCTTTCATGTCTGCAAGTTTAACGGTGGTAACTTTCTCTTTCCGAACACTCTCTGTCATCCCAGTTCCCCCTTTTGTCGGAACCGCAGAGGTGCAGAGGATATAAAAAAACCTTTTCGGCCGATGGCACGAAAAGGTTTACGATCGTTTCCGTAAGTCCTCTGTCTCGGTCCGCTGTCGGCTCAGAGCAGAATAAAGATTGGTATGCGATTGTAAAGTGAGATACGCATGAGGAGTACAGTTCCGAAGGATACCGCCTCCAATTGCAGTATAACTGGAAAACGGTTTGTTGTATAGTGTCAAACGAATTTTTTATGACACTTGAATGTCCGCTGAATATACTTTTTGCCGTCCCGAGTCAGTTTCCAAGACCAATGCGCCCATTTCATCGATGTCAACCGCCAATCCGGTCAACAGCCCACGAGGCGTATGAGCGGAGACGTATCGTCCCAGAGTGATGCTTTGCTGTTTCCATTGTTCCCGAATGGGGGCAAAAGAACCGTATTCGGCATATTGGTCGTATAACAGCTCAAATCGTTCCAGGATCCTTTGTACCACCTTCGCCCGGTGAAAGGGGCGTCCTGCAACAATCCGCAAAGAAGTGGCGATGTCCCTTAACTCATCAGGAAATTCAATTTCAGTCTGATTGACGTTGATCCCAATTCCTACTATCACACGAGTGATTTCTTCCGATTCCATGTTCATTTCCGTCAGAATCCCGCAACACTTGCGATCTTCAAACAGGATATCGTTGGGCCACTTGATACCCGCCCTGTGACCAGCAAGATCGGACAAAACCTGACCGACAGCCACGGCTGCCACCAACGTCAACTGTGGAGCCTGAGCCAAAGGCAAGTGAGGACGTAGGATCAAACTCATCCAGATTCCGGTTCCAGGCGGAGAGAACCATGCTTTGCCGCGTCGGCCTTTGCCTCCCGTCTGGCAGTCCGCAATCACCAGGGTACCGTCAGGCTCCCCCGTCTCCGCCAATTTTGCCGCCAGTACATTGGTCGAATCCAATTCTTTTACTGCCACGATATGTTGCCCCAGTCGCCTTGTGGAAAGACCTTCCCGAATCTCGGCGGCTGTCACGATGTCCGGTGCGGAAACAAGACGGTACCCCTTGTTGCGCACCGCATCGATTTCATACCCTTCTTCCTGCAGATCCTTGATATGTTTCCAGATGGCAGTCCGGGACACATTAAATCTCCGGCACAGTTCTTCGCCCGACAGGTATTCGTTTTGGTTTGCCCGAAGCATTTTTAATATTTGTTCTTTCATGGTCCATTACCTTCTTGTGAATGATCAGTCTGTTGAGTCTCATAAAAACTTGCGGCGGCTGCCAAAAGAACGGATCTGCTGTTGCATGAAGGGTTTTCCAGCACAAGATCGATCAGGTATTGCCTGATCTTCCCGATCTTCGGGCCAGGGGTTATTTTAAGAGATGATGCTATGTCACGGCCGGTTACTGCCAGATCCCGAGCCGACCAGATGGGCTGCTTGCTGACCTGCTCATTGAACAGGCACATCAGCGGTTTAAGTAATTCCGGTCTTGACAGGCAATAGATCAGCATGCCACTGTGTGCGGCATCTTTCCCACAAAGATACAAATAATGCCTCCATAATTTGCTGCTCCAGGCAAAAGGATCGGTATTGGGAATTGCTTTAAGAATTGCCGTTACATTACGGATAAACGCAGTTGGTTGTCGCAGTTCCCTGAGACACTCTGTTGCTGTTGTAACGTTTATTCCCAAGCCCCAAAACAGTGCCGCCTGACGAATCTGTTGCTGTGGCGGCAACCGATTGGCCATCTCCGCCGCCTGCATCCATTTAGGCGATGCACAATCATGCAGGCGCGGAAACAGTTTCTGCAGAAGATCTGTTTCTGTCAGATGTTTCAAAGCTATTGGAAGATCCATGACCAGAATCTTGTTCCACTCATCCCGGATCCGTTCCCTGGATATATGGACGATCAAGTGGGACTGTCGCCGGATGGCCAGTCGTGTCCCCTCTTCAATAGTTGCGTTCAGCATGGTCGCAAAACGAACTGCCCTGAGCATCCGGAGTGCATCTTCCCGAAACCTTTCATCTGCTTTCCCCACCGCACGAACCAGGCGGGATTGCAAGTCTGCTCTTCCGTGAAAAGGATCCTGCAGCTTTCCCCGACTGTCCATGGCCATAGCGTTAAAAGTAAAATCACGTCTTGACAGATCCATCCGCAAATCGTCCACAAATTCGACGCGCGTCGGACGGCGGCCATCCAGATAGCCCTCTTCCTTGCGAAAAGTTGTAACTTCAATCCGTTCACCACCGATGAGTACGCTGACGGTGCCATGGGGTATTCCGGTAGGAACCGTGTGCGGAAACAAATCCTGCACCTGCTCAGGAAGAGCGTTCGTCGTTACATCATAATCTTCCGGCGACAGTCCCAACAACATATCCCGCACACATCCCCCAACCAGATAGGCCTGAAAGCCCGCCTGTTCCAGTCGGGTCAAAACCTCCCACGCAGCATCCAGCCGGGCAATGGTCAAGGGGTATTCAGCGTCTCTCTCCATGCAAAATCGCCCCGTTCCAATGCCTTTATCAGAATCTCCGCCGTTGCCATGTTGGTGGCAACCGGAATACTGTGAACGTCGCAAAGCCGGAGCAATGCAATAATGTCCGGTTCGTGGGGCTGGGCCATCAACGGGTCACGGAAAAATATCACGAGGTCCATCCGGTTATCCGCAATTAACGCACCAATTTGCTGGTCACCGCCCAACGGGCCGGATTGAAACCGGTGTACCTCCAGACCCGTTGCTTCCGAAATTCGGAGACCTGTAGTACCAGTGGCAAACAAGTTGGCTTTTTCAAAAATATGGCGATACGCGACTGTGAAATGAACTAATGAATCCTTTTTCCGGTCATGGGCAATCAAAGCTATATTCATAGGATTCCTCCCGGTTCCAGCCATCAGTCAATCAGATTTTCCAGTCCGTAAACAAGACCGGTGAATTCCATAACTTTCTTGGCTGCCATGGCAACCCCCGGCATAAACGATTCCCTGCTTATGGAATCATGACGAATTGTCAGAGTTTGTCCAATCCCGCCCAAAATTACTTCCTGATGTGCAACATACCCCGGCAATCTTACGGAATGTATCTTCATTCCTTCGAAATCAGCTCCGCGGGCACCCGCCAGCTTTTCTTCTTCATCAGGATGACCTTGCACCATGCGCTGCCTTTCCTTAACGATCATTTCCGCCGTTTTGATGGCCGTTCCGGACGGAGCATCCAGCTTCTGGTCATGGTGCATTTCAATAATCTCCACATGGGGCAGGTACCGGGCTGCCTGTGCGGCAAACTTCATCATCAGAATCGCGCCGATAGCAAAGTTGGGCGCCACCAATCCGCCAATTCCCTTGTCTTGCAAAATGCGATCCCAAGCCTGCAAATCCTCCTGCGGAATCCCGGTGGTTCCAACTACAGGACGAACCCCATATTCAAGGGAAGTGTATATGTTGTCTCGCACTACGTTGGGTGTTGTAAAATCGATGATCACGTCTGCCTCGGATTTCAACAATGTTTCACCCAGCTTGTCCGAGAAGTAAACTCCCGTTTCCCCAAGTCCCAAAACTACGCCAACATCCTCTTTTTCCACGGAACGGTCAACTGCCCCGACCAGCTGAAGCCCAGGGTCCTTCACAACCGTCCTCACCACTTCTCTTCCCATGCGCCCGTTGGCGCCAACTACCACAACACGAACTTTTCCCTTTTCAGTCATATGCACACACTCCTGCTACAGATCAAATTCAGTATCCGATTCCTTGCGTGTCCAACGGTTCGCATCACGGGTGTTAAACTTGTGCATCACCATTCGATGGGCTGCTTCCAGTTCGATCCCCAGGGAGTTGGCCAGACAAGTCAGACAGTACATGACGTCTCCGATTTCTTCGGCCAGGCTTCCATCTTCTTCCGTTTCTTTTTTCTTTTTCTCCCCAAACCGGTGATTGACCTCCCGTGCCAACTCTCCCAGTTCTTCCGTAAGCCGTACAATCAGGCTCATCGGCGGAAAATACCCCTCTTTGAACTGTGATATGTAATCATCCACTTCCTGCTGCATGGCGGACAAAGTCAGTTTCTCCATTTGTGTGGAATACCTCCTCCGGCTTTATAAACATTCCACCATAAGTAGGAAGAATAAACAAGCCCAATCCGAATATGAATTTACGGATAGGCAGTCCCGTCCCGAAGTTTCAAACAAAGGAGTTGTCATTTATGCCAGGATCACCCCAACGGACCACGACAGTACTGTTTGCCATCATCGTGGTATTCTTGACTCTCTCGCTCGTCCTTTACCCCAAGGAAGGATTTGAAGCGGGAATTGCAGGGTTAAAATTGTTCTGGGATGTTGTATTCCCCTCGCTGCTCCCGTTTTTTATTCTATCCGAAATCATGCTGGGCGTGGGGGTGGTACACGCGTTGGGGATCTTGCTGGAACCGTTAATGCGCCCCTTGTTCAGTGTACCAGGGGTCGGAGCATTTGCTCTGTCCATGGGACTTGCGGCGGGTTATCCTATGGACGCGGTGATTACCGCCAAGTTCAGGAAAAGCAAGATGTGCAGCCGTGTCGAAGGAGAGAGGCTGTTGGCTTTCACAAACACGGCAGACCCTTACTTCCTTTTGGGTGCTGTGGCTGTCGGCATGTTCCGAAATGCGGGTATTGGGATGCTTCTGCTGATCGCCCATTATATTGGAGCGTTCCTGGTAGGAATTCTATTTAAGCTCTATGGCAGGGGAACACAGGAAAAAGCGGAGGCTGCCCCTCCGGTCATACGCGGAAACCTGTTCACTCGCGCCTACCAAGAATTGCTGCGGGCCAGGCAAGAGGACGGTCGGCCCATCTCGCAGCTGTTGGGCGATGCAGTCAACGATTCGATCAAAACCCTCTTAATGATTTGCGGTTTTATCATCTTCTTTGCCGTCATTATTAAGGTATTGACACTGTCAGGCATCATCCCGTTGTTGGCCCTGCCGGTTATGGCATTGTTCAAGTTGATCGGGATCGACGTTTCCCTCGTTCAGCCTTTTCTGGCCGGGATTTTCGAAATCGATATAGGCGCCGCACAAGCGGCTGCAACAGACGCCGTTCTGATCCAACAGTTAATCGTTGTTTCCTTCATTGTGGCCTGGAGCGGCTTGTCCGTCCATGCACAGATCGCTTCAGTGCTGACAGGAACTGACATCCGGTTTTCCCCCTATCTGGTTGCCAGAGTGTTGCATGGTATTTTTGCGGCTATAGCGACCGTTGTCTTGTATAATTGGGGAGTCGGACAGACCATAGCCACCGTTTCGGCTCCGGTAGCCCCCTCCACGTTGGCTGTGGCAGCGGCAGAACCGACTACTGCGGCAAGATGGCTGGCATCCTTGTATGCGCTGAAGAACTGGTTCCTCTTGATTGGGGGCATCACTCTGTTCTCGGTTGCCCTCTACTTGTCTAGACGCATGAAGATTGTGGTATTCAAAACCAGGATGAACAACAAATAGAGAAAAGCCGGGCTTAGCTGCCCGGCCAGAAGGAACAGAACCATCACACATCAAAACTTGCCCAGGAACTGCAGAATCAGGATGATGCCGCCGACAACCCATACGTAAACGGCAAATCCTTTCAGCGAACCGCGCTGCAGGATATTGAGCATCCACTTCACCGCCACATAACCTGCGACCGCCGAAGCCAAAGTTCCTGCCGCCAAGGCGGAAATGGATATGGATTCCGCCACTTTCCCCTCCGCCATTTCGACTGTCTGCAATACAACAGCTCCAAGAATGGCAGGCATTGACAGCAGGAAGGAGAATCTGGCCGCCGCCGCTTTGTCAATTCCTCTAAACAAGGATCCGGCAATGGTCAGGCCTGATCTTGAAATGGCCGGAAGGATGGCTGCCCCCTGTAAAGTTCCGATTAACAACGCATCTTTGTAGGAGATATCACCTATCTGCTTGTGCCCATTCTTCATGTTGTCGGCCCACCAGATGATGACCCCCGTCAACAAAAACTCCCAACCTGCGGTAACTCCCGTTTCCGAAATTTCCTTAAAGAAATCCTCAAAAGTGAGACCTATGATTGCCGTAGGAATGGTTCCAACCACAATCAGCAAAGTCAGTTTGTTGAACGGGTTTCGAATCATAAATACAATATCCCGCCAAAAAATCGCAACGACAGCCAACAAAGTCCCCAGGTGCAGCATCGTGTCCAGAAACAGACCGGCTTCAGCCAGACCCAAAAACTTTCTGCCTATCAAAAGATGCCCCGTGCTGCTGATGGGCAAGAATTCGGTCAATCCTTGTATGATTCCCAGTACGATCGCTTTTGCAAATTCTTCCATCCGGCCCCTCCGCTATGTACGAATTGAATACTTCCTTATTATACATGGACTTGGCGGCAAAAGACATGCTTTTTCTTTGGCAATCATATGCTGGAATCAACGGGAGGTTGAACCTGTGGACAAAAAACAGATTCTGCAATCGTTCCAAATCGGTTTTACTTATATCGGTACTGTAGTGGGCGCCGGTTTTGCTTCAGGTCAGGAAATCCTGAAATTTTTCACCATCCACGGCGACCGGGCTTACATCGCAATCCTGCTCAGCACTTTCCTGTTTGCCTGGGTGGGAACGAAAATGCTGTTATTGGGTGCTCGTCTGCAAGCCAGTTCCTATCGACAACTGACCTCCTATCTATTTGGAGACAAATTGGCTGCGCTCATAGATTTGTTTATGATGGTGATGCTGTTTGGTGTGACAGTTGCAATGCTGGCAGGAGTTGGCGCCCTGTTTCACGAAAATCT
>NZ_BDUF01000029.1:0-64934 GCF_002335525.1 Effusibacillus lacus | reverse complement strand
AAAGTCCCTTTTCAATTGGGAGTCCTGCTGACCATGGGGGTGACCTATCTGACGATCAACCGGGGAATCCCGGGTCTTCTGGCTGCCAACTCCATTATTGTCCCTCTCATGCTTTCACTGATCTGTTTTATATTCATTAAGACAGCCATCACTCCTTCTGCTCACACTGAATTCGCGGACAGCCGGCACGAATCACTGTCCTGGCTGGCATCTGGCGTGTCCTATGCAGCTTTCAACCTTGGACTTGCAGTTTCGGTTCTGGTTCCGCTTGGAAACGAGATCAAGGACCGGAAATCCCTTATGGCCGGGGGTATCATCGGAGCCGCCGGGCTTGGGGGCATGTTGCTCGGCGCCCATTACGCAATGTCCGAAAGAATGCCGGGCATTCTGGAATTTGAAGTTCCAATGGCTCAGATCACCGCAACTTATGGCATTCCCTTGCAGGTTCTCTTTGTGTTGGCCTTGTGGGGGGAGATATTCAGTACGCTGATCGCTAACGTTTACGGTCTGGGAAGCCAGTTAAGTTCTCCGCGCCACCCGGACAACAATTCACTGGTAACCGTACTGATCCTGACCTCCGCGTTTTTCGTGAGTCAGGTGGGTTTCTCAAACATCGTGACATACCTGTACCCTGTGTTTGGCTACTTAAGCTTCCTGCTGCTCATTTTCCTTCTGTGGCCGCGGACCGCATTGCCCCGCAGGCACCCATAACCCCCCCTTAAAATCGGCTGTGCTTTAAACCGTTTTGGTTGTCCTGCCTGAGACAATTATGTTAAATTAGTACCAAATGGCTGCACTGGTAACCCGGTGCTCTTTTCTATTTGACTTCAGGGGGAGGGCTTGACAATCGAACAGACGGTCCTGGAATTGCTCAGTGTCTACGGTTACATAGCCCTGTTTTTGAGTCTGGTCCTTGGAATTGTAGGGCTCCCCATTCCGGATGAAGTCATCATGACATATGTGGGATTCCTGGTATCACAGGGAACCATGAAGTTTTCCGCCGCGCTGTTTACTGCTTTTGCGGGTTCGGTGGTGGGAATGACAATCTCCTATTCATTGGGCCGATATTTCGGATTTCCCCTGATCCGCAGGTTCGGCAAACATATAGGCATAAAAGAAGCTCACTGGCAAAAAGTGCAGACTTGGTACGAAAAATTCGGTCCCTTTGTGCTGATGATCGGATATTTCTTGCCGGGAATTCGGCATCTCACTGCCTTTTCCGCCGGAACCAGCCGGATGAGAGTGATCTCCTTTGGCATGTACGCCTACACTGGCGGTTTTATTTGGGCATTGACTTTTATCTCTCTGGGAAGAGTACTTGGCGAACATTGGAATTTGTTGTTCGTTTATTTGCACAGATATGGCGTTTGGATTCTGCCGCCGCTTCTGCTGCTCTTCCTGGGGATCTTTCTTGTCTACCGCCGCAAAAAAAAACTTTCCTAAACCAGAGAGGAAAGGGATCCAAAATGCGTGAACTGACACATTGGGCCGGAATCATCTTCGGAGCTGCCATACTGTCCTTTGGCATCAATAATTTCATCATTCAAAATCAATTGGCGGAGGGCGGTTTTTTTGGCATATCTCTGCTATTGCTATATTGGTTCAAAATAGAATTCGGAGTTTCATTCCTGATACTTAACATCCCCCTGTTTTATGTAGGTTACCGGATATTTGGCGGCAAGTTTCTAATCAAGACATTTGCCGGAGTTGCCCTGGTATCCGTCTTTTCGCTGCTTATACCCGAGAACCTTGTTCCTTCCATTCCCGACGACAAATTGTTGGCTGCCTTGTACGGCGGGGTGGTGAATGGAATTGGACTTGGTCTGATATTACGGTTTGGGGCGACCACGGGCGGTTCCGACATAATAGCCCGTATTGCCAATTCCAAATGGGGCTATTCCGTCGGACGCACTCTGTTCATCATCGACATCTTTGTTATATCCATCGTCGCTGTTCTGCAAGGCGCCATGGTGGCCATGTATTCGCTTGTCGCACTGTTTATCGCAGCCAAAGTGATTGATGTGGTAATCGAGGGGGTATCGAGCAGCAAGTCAGCCATGATCATCTCTGAACTTACAGAGGATATTGCAAATGCTATCCATGATAAGCTTGAACGCGGTACCACCCTGCTAAAAGGCCGCGGCGGATATACCGGCCAGGAGAAAGACGTGCTTTATTGTGTTGTGTCTCGCGAGGAAATTCTGCGTGTACAGGAGATTGTGCATGACATCGATCCTCATGCCTTTGTGATCGTTGCAAATGTACATGACGTGCTGGGAGAAGGATTCTCCCCCCTTGCCAGGAAAATTCCTTAGGCACTCCTTTGCCGCAGCCAGAAGGTCAACAGGATGGTAAATATGCTTAGGGAAACGGTGAAAACGGCGACTTCCGAAAGAAACCGGTCGTCTTCCAGGTAGGGATGCACTTTAAACACGTAATCGAAAAAATCATTGACCAGAAGCCACGCTGCTCCCAACCATACATGCTTGGCCCCAAACCGGTAAGCGAAATTGTACAGCAGGACCTCTGCGGCCATTCCCGCGTGGGAAAAGATCAACATTATATTCGCCGGATCTATGTAACCGTCATCAATGCCATACATCGTTAGGACAACCACGCACCAGACCCCATACTTGAAAGAGGTCATCAAAGCCATCATTTCGATGAAAGGGTTTGATCTACCCAACAGCAGGAGCAGCACGAATACGGTAAAGAACAGGGACGATGTAGGCGAATCCGGAACAAACGGCAGCAAAACCGGAGGTGTATCCTGCATCTGATTCTTGTACCAGTAATAACCGTAGATGGTGCCCAGAAGATTGACCCAGAACAAGACCCATAAGAAACTTCTGTTCATCAGCAATTGCCTTATTGGTTGCCAATAATTCACTTATGTACCCCTCTCAACCCTGTTACGGTTTGCTTGAAATAACGACACAGAAGAAGAAAACTGGCCATCCGGCCAGTTTTTTGCGCTTACTTCTGCTTTTGTTTCCCGAGCCACTCGGCCAGTTTCTTGGCGTCGTCGCCTTTCACCAATCCGCCAGGCATGCCGGGCGGCTTCCCGTTCTTGATAATCTCTTCAATCTGTTCAGGGGTGTATTTGTTACCTATACCAAGCAATGCCGGTCCCAGTTGACCTTTCAGCTCGGCACCGTGACAGCTTGCACAGCTGGTACCAAATGTCTTGGCCGCTGGATCCGCCTGATCCACAATTGCGGTATCCTTCGGAAGCTCCACTTTCTTCTTCGGCGGATTCTTGGCCAGTGCCGCTTCATGCTGAACTTCCGCTTCCCGAGTGAGCCAAGCCATGAAGATAACGGCGACAATCATCGCACCTGTTGCAATCGGGCGCTTGAAAGGATGGCGAGCTTTACGACGATCCAGCCAGGGTGCCAGAGCAAGCAGTGTCATTGCAATCCCTGGGATGACTACAGTGCCGAGCCACACATAATCCCCGGGAATGTATTTCAGCAACTGGTACAGGAACAGGAAGTACCAGTCCGGAACCGGAATGAAAGATGTGTCGGAAGGGTCGGCTACAGCTGCAAGCTCAACCGGATTGAATACAATCCAGAGAATGAACGCAACCAGTAAAACAGAACCTACAATCCATTCTTTCAGCAAAAAATTTGGGAAAAACGGCTCCGTCCCGTTTGTGGGCATGTCTTTCGGCTTACGGTAACGGGGGACGCCGGGAATTCGTTCTTTACCCGATTGATCAGCCATTCACAGCTACCTCCTTTAATTTCCACGAAAAAATATCAAATTTTATAGCGGACCTGCAATCCCTTGCTTCCGGATCATGAAGAAATGCAATCCCAACAGTACCAGAAGGGCTGCAGGCAGGAAGAACACGTGAATGGCGAAGAATCTGGTCAAAGTCAACGCACCCAAATCCGGTCCCCCTACCAACAAGGTTTGGATGTATTTTCCGATAAAAGGAACAGAGCCTGCAATCTTGGCACCCACAGCGGTAGCCCAATATGCTTTTTGGTCCCAGGGCAACAGGTATCCGGTGAACCCGAAGCCCATTACCACAGCAAAGATAAGAACCCCGACAACCCAGTTCAATTCGCGGGGTGCTTTGTAAGATCCCGTAAAGAATACGCGCAGCATGTGCAGGAACATCATGATAATGACAAGGCTTGCTCCCCAGAAGTGCATACCGCGAACGATGTTCCCCAGCAAAACCTCATCGGTAATATATTTGACCGACTTGTACGCATTGATAATGTCCGGAACATAGTACATGGCCAGGAACATACCGGAAATAATTTGCGTAGTGATAATAAGGAATGTCAAACCGCCAAAACAATAAATGAATGCAGACATTTTATTGGCAGGGTTGACGTGGGCAGGAACCTCGTGATCGGCGATGTCGCGCCAGATCGGGGTCACGCCTAACCGTTCGTCTATCCAATCGTACGTTTTCTTCAACATCTATGAGACCCCTCCTGTCCCTATGCTTTTCTTTCTCTAATCGGTCCCAACAGGATCTTTCCGCCTTCGACTTTCACGTCGAATGCGTCAAGTGGACGTGTCGCAGGAGCACCTGGGTTGGGAACGCCGTACTTGGTAAACTTTGAATCGTGGCAGGGACATTTGAAGAACCATTCCCCATCCTTCGGTGGAATGGATTTGCCCGATTCATCAACCGAACCGTTCACCTGACAACCAAGATGGGTACAGATGGAAGACATCGCAAGCCACTTGCCATCCTCTTGCTTGATGATCCAAGCGCTCATCTTAACGTCCGCTTCATACCATCCGTCTTTCTTGTTGACCGTAAACTCGACTTTTCTCGGCAAATCCGTGGAAAAATCGGATTCCTTGCCAACCTCAACGTAGTTTGCCTTTCCCGCCTTCGTCAACGGGTCGATCGTCAGAGGTATTAACGGAGCTCCGATGGCTGCCGCCATAAATGCACCCGTACCGCCCAATGCGTATGTCAAAAATTGGCGGCGGGAAAGTCCGTCTTTGTCTTTTCTCTCATCACTCATTCTGCTTAACCTCCCTGCCTTTGAACAAAAATCCCTGCCTCGTTTTCGAGCCGATTCGACACGTAGAATTAGTACGTATACATCTTACAGCCTGCCCTATAGCGTGTCAAGCAAACTTGTGCTGCTTTTCTCAAGGCACAAAACGCGATTTTTGATCTTAGAATTAGTTAAAGTATACCCAATTTTTGAAAGCGCCGTCATTGCTAAGTGATGTTGTTCACAAAATTGTTATATTTAGCTGTTCCAAAGGCTTATAATTTTCCGTACAACCGATTCGATCCCGGATTCACCAGGGACTATCCGAATTGCCAGCATGCCAAAACCCTTTTCGGTCAAGAGGCTGGCCGCTTGTTCCATGGCCTGTTTGGGAGTGCCTGTCCCGTAAAGAAGCACCGCTTTGGTCATACCTTCCTCTTTGTATGGAAGCAATAGACGATACAAGTATTCGACAAGCAACTCGTCCGGGGTGCTTCTGTCAATACTCCCCATCTGTGTGTGCACCATCTCCGGCAGCAGAAACACCCTGCCGGAAAGTTGTTCTTCCACACTTATGGCAGCCTGTCTGACTTGCATGCAGTCTCCTGCTGGCGGCACCCCTTCCCCCTTGTGGCCTATGGCACAGACGGGCTGTATCAAAGTATCCACGTACGGCTTTAATTCCGCGTATCTTTCCGAAGACAATCCTTCCAGTTTCACAGTATCTACCACCGTTAAACAGAATTATTTTGGCACCTTGCGCATTCCGGGCGCAAATCACACCTATTATAACAAAAAAAACCGGGCTCAGCCCAGTTCAATCAAGTCTTTCAATTGATTGGCCAGCTCGTGAAAACGCTTCTTGTCTCCCAAGTCCAGTGCCAGATCAATCTGTTCATAGAGTTTGGCCAACTGGTAATTCCGAATCGCAGTATCCAGAATCAATTCGGCTTGCAGGCTGACTAAAGCGTCCGTTTCTCTGGCTTCTTCCTGCGGGTTGGTTTCCAGCACCGCCGCATATTCAGGCGATACACTTCGATCTTTAAAGAAAAGCCCTATATAAATATCTTCCTGAGGATTGTTGTGGATATCCAGAAACGCTTTCTCAACGTCAGAGGTGACACGTCTGTTTTTGTAAAATTTGAACGGCGTCATCTGAACACATTTGGTCGACATTAAAATTGTTTTTGGGAGATTTTTGAAGTTATCGATAAAATGAACACGTTCCAGTATATGATCATTTGAGGCAAGGTACTGCAACAGCCACTCCGCTTCCCGGTTTTGCAGTTCATAGTTTTCCAGGAACCACTTTATGAAGTATTTTTTCTCCGCACCGTTGATTACTTCACCCACCGCCGTTCCCTCCTTTGCAAGATATACCTGAAGAGATGGACAGCAACAGAATCTTTACAGAACTTTCATAGTGGAATCTTTGGAATATTCTTTGAAACATTATATTCGGCAGGATACTGATGATTTCCTCTTTTTGTGATACAAAATTTCGAAGAACTCCAAAATGAAAATTCGATATTTAAGAATGAAAGTATAGGGGAGTTTTTTTTTTATTTTACAGGATGGACGTACGTGGTGAACAGAGGAAAACTAAGGGAAAAAAGCACAAACGGCAGTCACTTGTCTGCCGTTTGTTCATCGCACCATCTGGCAATCATTCGTTTGACATTGACTGGTACCGGGCTGCCGGAATACCGCTCGAGAAATTCAACCATTCTGTCAGCTGTCCAACCGCTTTGGAATCCCCGCGATACACTGCCTTTTGTAAGGCGGTAAATCCGCATCAGGTCGGGCAACGCCAAGTCCGCAAACTGGTTTAATTCCCAGCCAAGCCTGGATTCTGAAGCAGGCAGCAATACTTCGAAGTTTGGATGTACAATCAACGGGCTGGCATCCTTGTGGACGGCTTCCCGTTCATCTTGCATTTTTTCTTCCAATAAAAGCTCCCGTCCCACATCTGACAGCTTCATGACCTGTCGGCCATCGGCCAGTTTGCCGATGCAAAGCAGTCCAAGGTATACCATCATCTGGTAGACCCTTTTTTCCATAACCTGTTCCTGGCTATCGTAATAATAACCGGAAACATAGGAAGCGACCAATCGATTGACCGATTCCTTCAAGGTCCACCCCGCCTTTGCAGCAGTGGCAATTGTGCTTGTCACCAGAGAGATTCTGGGAATGGGCCTTCTGTAGAGCAAGCGCCAAAACTTTACCAGGTCCATCAATTTGTCCTTGTCAGATTTCAGCAGCCACGTTTCCGTTTTGTTCGTCAGCGACAGGAAACCGGCTTCCTGCTCCTCGACGATTCCCCTTCCATAACAATAATCGTAGATCAGGGCGAAGCGATCGGGATAATTGTAGAATCGCCTCCCATATCCGAACCTCCACCCGGTTCCAACCGCTTCCTCCTTGACTTCCATACTTTCCAGCAATTGCATCAGTTGACGTTTGTAAATGACTCCTTCCATGGTGGTCTTCACTTCGTTGTTTTTGACGAAAGAAATAAATTGCACCGTGTCGCGAATAATGGCAAACTGATCGTCTCTGTAAACAATCGGAGCCGATTCGGTTCTTTCCACGCGACTTTGCAGTTTGGCCGCCATATACTCTTTCATTGTTCTGGAAAGATCCTCAGGCAGGTAGTAGGCAGTACCGCCCCCGCCACTCCCCAGTCGATACATCCAGCCGTCCTGCAAAAATTTGGAGATCAAGCGCTTGTCCAGATCCTCGGCTGAACCGGTTACCCGCTTGGCAATGGCCGCAAGATCTTCCCTCGAAAAAGATTGGCGTTTGTCCAGCACCAGTTGGAGGAGAGCCTCTCTATAGTGTTCACTGTCTACGCTGTCCAGTTTTTCATAAACAAATTTACGGTTGTTAAACCGGGACATGATAGCTTGCATCAACGAGTTCTTGGAACTCCGGTGACAGTCCAGCCGGTGGGTCTCCGCAATTTTTTTCAGCGTATTGATATCTGACGAATTCAGACATTCGCTTAACCGCATCGTTACACATTCCTTTCCTGCAGCATCTCGTTAGCATCGATCCAAATGTATTCATATCCTTGTTCAGCCAAAAACAACTGGCGGTGCAGCGCCTTCTCCTGCTCGCAGGTGTCCTTGCTGACAAGGGAATAAAAACTGGAAGGCCGTCCGTCCGAATTGGGGCGCAACAATCTTCCCAACCGTTGCGCTTCTTCCTGCCGCGATCCAAAAGTTCCCGAGATTTGGATTGCAACATTGGCGTCGGGCAAATCAACTGCAATATTGGCCACTCTTGATACCGCAAGAACAGGAATTGTCCCTTCCCGAAACTGCTGAAACAAAGCCTCTCTTGCCGGCATCAAAGCCTGTCCTGTAATCAACGGCACCTGCAGTTCCCTGGCGATTTTTTTCAATTGATCCACATAGTGGCCTATGATAAGTACCCGGTCCTCCGCATGTTTCCTCAGTATTGAGCGAATTACGTCCAATTTTAAAGGGTTTTCGGCTGCCACCCGGTATTTCTGCCGATCCGAAGCGGTGATGTAACGGGTTCTGGCCGTTGACTCCAATGGAACGCCAACCTCATAACAAACTGTCCGGGCAATCCATCCTTGATATTCCAGATGTTTCCAGGGGACATCATATTTCTTCGGGCCAATCATCGAGAACACTTCCGTTTCGGCCCCATCTTCCCGGATCAGGGTGGCGGTCAAACCCAGGCGTCTTGTGCTTTGCAATTCTGCCGTCAAACGGAAAACGGGGGCTGGCAGCAGATGAACTTCATCATAGATGATGAGCCCCCAACGGCCTTGATTTAATTTGTTAAAATGCGGATAGGAGCCGTTTTTGGAATAAGTGAGCATTTGATAGGTGGTAATCGTAATCGGCTTGACCTCCTTGCAATCGGTGGTATATTCACCTACTGCTCCCGCCGGAACCTCGCACTTGTCTGCGATTTCACGTTGCCACTGATGGACGGCCATGACGTTGGGTGTCAGGATTAAGGTATGGGTTTGAAGGGATGCCATGACAGCCAATCCCACCACAGTCTTGCCGGAACCGCAGGGCATGACGACCACCCCGGAACCGTCTGCTGTATCGCCCGCCAGAAACGAACGGACTGCGTCCTGTTGGTAAGGACGGAGCAGCAAGCCTCCCGATTCGGAAAAGGACTGCCGCAGTCGTATGGGAAGCGGGTCTCCCAGCGTATATCCAACCAAGTCTTTTACGGGGTATCCGAATTTGGCAAGAACCCGCTTCACCTCACCCCTGAATTCCTCACGAAACAACAGACCGTTTTTTGTTTTGCGCAGTCGGATTTGCTTAAAGGAGGTTTGTTCCGCAATCTCCCCAAGCAGGCCACTGTCCCCTCTCAGCAACAGATTTCCGTTCGCCTTTTCCAGGACCAGCCGTCCGTATTTCCCTGTCTCTTCAACAACAAACTTTTGAACATTCACGGGAAGCGGATATTTGCTGAAACGGCGCAGAATTTCCAAAATACGTTCTGCCGAGTATCCGGATGTTGAAGCATTCCAGAGAGAAACCCGGCTGATTCGATAGGTGTGCACATGTTCCGGACTCTTGACCAGTTCCGCGAATGGCAGAATCAGTTCCCGTACTCTCTCAAACAGCGGATCTTTCACTTCAAGCAAGATGGTGAAATCACTTTGCACAATAAGCGGTCTCCCAGTTGTCAACGAGCTGCCTCCTGTCCCAATTTGGATAAAATTAGTATTCGTTTCAGGGGGGATTTCATGCGGATCAAAAAAACAGAGGGGCCGCCAACGACGGCCCTCTCCGGGAACATTCCTATTCTCTGTTTCTTGCCCTTGCCATGTTTAAATCCTTATTTTCATCAAAATACATCCAAACACCTGCCAGATAACTCCCGCATAACAGAATCGTGCCGATTGGATCCACCCATTTTCCAAAAAACCCGACCAAAATCATGGGATGTGTCACGATGGAAAGCCATCCTGACAAGTAGACAGCCCAGTAATTGTCCCACGCACTGTTAAATAAAAATTTGTACCCCACAAACAAAAACAGCGGAAGGTGTATGACCATCATTGACTTCAAAGCTGTAGGAACTTTGGACCGATTCGCCGGATAACGTTCCGCATGCCAATATCCCACAGCTCCCATGGTCAACGTGGCCAATGTTCCTAGAACCAGCACCGACAAATCACTTATGCGGGAAGCAAGCGGTGTTGTGCCAAGCAGCTTCCAGATGAAATAGGGCAGGAAGAACACTTTGAACAGAATCCAACAGCAAATTAATGCCTGTGCCATTATGGCATACAGAATCCATTTGCGGTTTGGCATTCCCTTCTCCCTCCCGGACACTCAACAGACAAGTTCTCTATATTTACTGTATGTACGAATGCAAAGGGACAGACCCAAAAACAAAAAAAGGCCCGTTCCTTCATGGAACGGGTAAATGATAGGAGTGGAGAGAAACCAGAACTCAAGCCTTGCATCTTTATAGTATCGAACGACCGGTAGGTTTGTCAAGGTTAAAGTTATTATAAAATTTGATATCATTTTCACAAACAAAGAAAGCTTCTATCGAAAAACTTGGGGCCCCACCAAAGTGCTTGAACTTTGGTGGGTATAGCTGTTGCCTGTTGGTATCAGGTTGTTGTTTGCCTGCACATATGGGTAAACACGTCAAAATAGTCGGGAAAGGTTTTGGATACACATTCCGGATCCTTGATTTTAATCCCGGGGACTTTCAGACCGACCAGGGCAAATGCCATGGCCATCCGGTGATCGTCATAGGTGTCGATTTCAGCTGGCTGAAGCCGTTCAGCCGGTTCGATTCTCATCCCGTCCTCCCATTCGTCCACCCTGACGCCCATTTTTCTCAATTCCGTTACGACTGCATGGATTCGATCCGTTTCCTTGATCCGTATATGGCCAATGTTACGGATGGTTGTAGAGGTGGAAGCAAAAGGAGCCACCACCGCAAGTGTCATGGTGGTATCAGACATTTCGTTTAGATCCACGTCAATGCCCCTTAGTTCTTGTCCAGCAGGTCTCTCCACTTCAATGAAGTCGTGTCCCCATCGCACCTGGCAGCCCATTCTCTCCATAAGCCCGGCGAACTGAGCATCCCCCTGTAAGGAGGTACGGGACAAATGGTTTACGCGAACCTTGCCTCCCGCGATTGCCGGTGCGGCAATAAAGTAGGAAGCGCTGGAAGCATCAGGTTCAATTACATATTCCCGGGCTGTATACATTTGCCCGCCGGGCACATGAAATGCTCCGTCCCCCCGCTTTTCAACCCGCACTCCGAATTGCTCCATCATGGATAAGGTCATGTTGATGTAGGGAGCGGAAAGCAGTTCCCCGTCCACTTGAATGTCCACATCGCTTTGAGCGTATGGGGCAGCCAGCAAAAGGGCTGACAGATATTGTGAACTTCTGGTTCCCGGGATGGAGACAGCCCCTCCTTTAATGCCACTTGCTTCGATCAACACGGGAGGGCAGCCGGTTCCCAATTCGGACCGGATGTTTACGCCCAATGTACGCAAAGCATTGATTAAATCCTGTATGGGTCTTTCTCTCATTCGGGGAATTCCGTCAATGCGATAGGAACCTTTGCCCAGGGAGACAAAAGCGGTAAGAAACCGGGCCGCTGTACCCGCATTCCCGACAAACAGGTCAAGCAGGCCTGTATGTTCGGGAATTACACCGCCTCTTCCCTCTACAGTCACGATTCTGTTCGTTTCGTCAATCTCCAGACGGTAGCCGATTTGCTGCAAACAGCTCATAAAGTAGCGGCTGTCATCACTAAACAGCATATTGTGCAAGATGCTTGTACCATTGGCCAATGCGGCAATGGGCAGTGCCCGGTTCGAAATGCTCTTTGACCCAGGCACCTCCACTACTGCCTGTAAAGGTCGATTCAGCGGGCAGATTTCAATCATGGCAGTGATCCCCCTTGCTCCTGTGCTTGCTATTCACGGACATGCACCTTATACCCGTGGCCGAGAAGAAGATGCATCGCTTCCGCCTGATCCTGATAGGATGAAAAGGAGAGCAGCAGCTGGCCGTTCACTTCTTCCCTGTTCTCCAAAATTCCGATGTTGCGCAAGTTGATTCCGTGCTCCCCGAGAATCGTCGCCACTTTTCCGATGATCCCCGGTTTGTCCTCCACGTCGATGGTCATTTCGTAGTAAATTCTTGCCGCGCCTTTTGCCTTGGCGGGCAAGGAATCCCGCCACTCCCTCGTTCGTGTGAAGAATGTTTCTATGTCTTGCGGATTGGCCTCTTCCAGCCAATTGGCCACTTCTTTCGTCCGCCTTACCCAATCCCTGAGCAACTGAAGAATGGGTTCCCGGTTCGTCAGCAGAATATCCCGCCACATGACCGGGCTGCCGGAAGCAATGCGGGTTACATCCCGGAAACCGCCTGCTGCCAGCCGGCTGTATAGCGGGTTGTTCTGACCCAAATCAGCCACCTGATCTACAAGCAATGCGGCAACGACGTGGGGAATGTGACTGATCGCCGCTACCACTTGGTCATGCTGTGCCGGATCCATTACCAGGACTTGCGCCCTGATTTGTTCAAAAGTTTGCCGCAGCTTGTCAACAGCAATCGTGTCGGATGACGTGCCGGGTGTCAAAATATAGACCGCATTTTCGAATAAACGGGGGCTGGCGGCCGTGATTCCGGTTTTTTCGGAACCAGCCATCGGGTGCCCGCCGACAAATACCGTATCTTTCGGTAAACACTTGTTGGCAAAGCCGCAAATCTCTTTCTTCGTGCTTGATACGTCCGTAATGATACAGCCTCTTTTTAAAGGAAGGCCTGCCAACAGTTCCAATTGGCGAATGGTCTGCTGAACAGGTACCGCCAGTACTACCAGATCCGCCATGAGAACGGCATTTTCCAACGAATCTGCCGCTTCATCGATAATCCCCATAGTCAACGCCTTGTCCAACCCATGCGTATCTATATCCACTCCGACTATCCGGTTGACCATTCCATGGGAACGAAAAGCCATGGCCAGGGATCCGCCAATCAGACCGCAGCCCACAATTACAATTTTGTTAAAATGAATCATGATCGCAAAGGCTCCTTCATAGAGGCCGCAAAACGAATCAATTCCGCGTAGGCTTTTTCCGTTTCGGCTTGATTGCCTGCAGCAACGGCGTCCGCCAACGGTTTGACCTTACGGACCAAAGCCGATCCGACGATCACCCCGTCAGCATACCGCTTGATTTGGGCAGCTTGTTCGGGAGTGCTGACTCCAAACCCTACCGCAACGGGAAGCGGAGTGGCAGATCTGACACCGGCAACAAACTCCGGAAGCTCGGCGGAAAGTTCGCTCCTCATCCCGGTAACGCCCAGCGAGGATACACAATATACGAATCCGGCGGCATCTTTTGCGATCTTTTCAATCCGTTGGCGGCTGGTGGGAGCCACCAGCGGTATCAGGTCAATTCCGTGCCGCACGGCAGCCATCCGCACCTCTTCACTTTCTTCATGAGGAAGGTCCGGTATGATGGCACCATCCGCCCCCGCTTTGGCCGCCTCGGCAAAAAACCTTTCAACTCCAAATTGCAGGACGGGATTGACATAGGTAAACAGGATCAGCGGCACGGCAACACCGGATTGACGCAGTTTGGCAACCAGTTGAAAGACATCGACAAGCTTCGTGCCTTGATTTAACGACCGCAAAGCGGCTTCCTGAATCACAGGTCCGTCCGCCAAGGGATCCGAATAAGGAATGCCCAACTCGATGATATCCGCACCCGCACGTTCCAGATCCCTTACGATTCGTTCCGTCCATTCCAGACCGGGGTCTCCCAATGTTATGAAGGGAATAAAAGCAGTTTCCCCTTTTGTTTTCAGGTCGGCAAAAACATTTTGAATCCGGCTCATTGTTCCACCCCCAAATACCCCATGACACTGTGCATATCCTTATCCCCTCGACCTGACAGGCAGATCACCATCCCGTAGTCTTTCGGCAGTTTTGGAGCAACCTTCAGCACATGGGCAATTGCATGGGCGCTTTCCAATGCCGGTATGATTCCTTCCACCCGCGCCAGTGTCTGCAAACCTTCCAAAGCTTCTCTGTCCGTGATGGATACATAGTTGGCACGTCCACTGTCGGCAAGATGTGCATGCTCCGGTCCAATTCCGGGATAATCAAGACCGGCAGAGATGGAGTGTGCAGGCAGAACTTGCCCGTACTCATCCTGCAGCAGCATGGTCAGTGACCCGTGAATGACGCCGGGGCGTCCTTTGCTGATAGTAGCCGCATGCTGCTCCGTGTCCACGCCGTGGCCTGCCGCTTCCACTCCTGTCAGCTTAACCGGATCGTTAAGGAAGGGGTAAAATATGCCCATGGCGTTGGAGCCGCCCCCTACGCAAGCGACAATCTCGTCAGGCAAACGTCCCTCTTTCTCAAGAAACTGCCGGCGCGTCTCGTCACCGATGATTCGTTGAAAATCTCTCACCATCATCGGATAGGGGTGAGGACCCACAACCGACCCGATGATATAGAACGTGTCTTCCACATGTTCCACCCAGTGGCGAATGGCTTCATTCGTAGCATCTTTCAGGGTGCGGGTGCCCGACTTGGCAGGAACCACTTCAGCCCCTAACAGCTTCATGCGAAACACATTCAGTTCCTGACGGCGGATATCCTCTTCCCCCATAAAGACGGTACATTCCAGTCCAAGCAGGGCCGCTACCGTCGCTGTAGCCACGCCATGCTGACCGGCTCCCGTTTCGGCAATTACCCGTTTTTTTCCGGTGTATTTCGCCAGCAGCCCCTGCCCCAGCGTATTGTTGATCTTATGGGCCCCCGTATGATTCAAGTCTTCCCGTTTCAAATAAATCCTGGCACCGCCCAGTTCCCGGGTCAGACGCTCCGCAAAATACAATGGAGTGGGCCGTCCGGAATATTCGGTCAGCAAATTGGCCAGTTCCCGTTGAAACTGAGGATCCTGACGGAGCCGGTTATAATCCTGTTCCAGTTGTTCCAGTGCGTTCATCAGCGTCTCGGGCACAAACTTCCCGCCAAACTTGCCAAAACGTCCTTTCTCATCCGGATACATCAGTCTCTCTCCCTCACCTTTCTAATAAAAAGCCGCATTTTCTCTATATCTTTCACGCCGTTTGTCTCAACACCGGACGATACGTCAACCCCATCCGGTTTATACTTTTCCAGCAATTCTCCAACATTCCCGGAATTCAACCCGCCGGCAACAAACAATTGCACACCCGGCAACAAGCTCCGAAACCGTTCTATCTCGTTCCATTGGAAGGTTTGTCCCGTTCCACCCGCTGCTCCGGGCAGGAAAGTATCCAACAAGCAAGCATCAATGGTTCCGGCATACTCCCGAATCGCCAAATCCTGTTCGTTTCCCCTGACCTGCCATGCCTTCCATACCTGTTTTCCCGATGCCCGCTTCAATCTGCTGCAGATCTCGGGCGTTTCTGCACCATGTAACTGAAAGACATCCAAACAAGCCATGTCCCCGACAGTAAGCAAAGAGTCAAAGGGTTCATTCACAAACACGCCGACTCTCTTCGGAGTCTGGATTCCTTCGGCAAACTTCAGCACTTCTTCGGCGGTTACCTGCCGCTTGCTCTGTGCAAACACGAAACCGATATAGTCAACCCCTGATTCCGCAGCAACCAGTACCGCTTCCCTTGTCTTTAACCCGCAGATTTTGATCTGTGTCATGCTTCAACCTTTCGGCCGAGCAGCCGATCAATGGCCAAAGGGATATCAGGCTGTCGCATCAGCGACTCGCCAACCAGTATGGCTTTCGCTCCTGCCTTCTTCACGGCTTGAACGTCTTCATGTGTAAAGATCCCGCTTTCCGAGACAAGCAAACAATCATCGGGCAATTCGGCTGCCAGTGCTTCTGTAGTTTTTAAATCCACTTCGAAAGTTCGCAGGTCCCTGTTATTGACCCCGATGAACCGGGCATCCGACTCCAGTGCCTTGACAAGCTCATCCCGGTCATGCACTTCCACAAGGGCGTCCAGGCCCAAATCCTGTGCAAGATGGCGAAACTTCCTTAATTCTTCAAGGTTCAAGATGCCGGCAATCAATAGAATGGCATCGGCACCTATCAAACGGGCTTCATAGATTTGACGTTCGTCGATGATGAAGTCCTTGCGCAGCAGGGGAAGCTGAACGGACTGGCGAATCCTGCTCAAATACTGATTATGCCCCTGAAAAAAATGTTCGTCTGTCAATACCGAAATGGCGCTGGCACCGGCAGCTTGGTATTCGGAGGCAATCCGGACCGGGTCAAAATCTTCCCGTATGACCCCTTTTGAGGGGGAAGCTTTCTTAACCTCAGCAATTAAAGCGACTGTATCTTTGGAAGAGCGGAGGGAATTTTCGAACCCGCGGGCTGGCGGTAAGTTCGCAATGGTTGATTCAGCTTTCGCGAGATCAAAATGTTCCTTCAGAAGGGCCACTTCCTGCCGCTTCACTGCAACGATGCGTTCGAGAATCATTTATGCCAGCTCCTTCACAAACCGGTTTGAAACGTCAATCAATCTCTCCAGAGTTGCCCGGGCCTTGCCGGAATCAATCAGTTCCTGAGCCAACTCCACTCCCTGCTTGAGGGAATCTGCCCGTCCCGCTACATAGAGACTTGCTGCAGCGTTTATCACAACGATGTCCCTTGCCGCACCTCTGCGGCCATTCAGGACCCCGCGAAGAATATCTGCGTTAACGTCAGGAGTGCCGCCGGCAATTTGCTCGGGAGAATATACTTTCAATCCGAACTCTTCCGGATGAATTTCAAAAAGTTGAATCTTGCCCTCTTTCAGCTCGGCCACCTGTGTCGGTCCCGTAACGGTGATTTCATCCAGACCGTCTGAACCATGGACCACCAGTACATGTTCGGCACCAAGTCTTTGCAGCACACGGGCCATTTTTTCCGGCAATGACGGGGAGAATGTTCCGATAACCTGCCGCTTGGCACCGGCCGGATTGGTCAAAGGCCCCAGAATATTGAACACCGTCTTAAAGCCAAGCTCCCGTCTCGGGCCAACCGCATGCTTCATTGATTGATGATACAAGGGGGCAAACATGAAACAGATTCCTGCTTCTTTCAAACATGTAAAAGCCTGCTGCGGGGTCAATTCAATGTTGACCTTTAATGCCTGCAGAACATCCGCACTGCCTGACTTGCCCGACATCGCCCGGTTGCCGTGTTTGGCAATGGGTACTCCGGCGGATGCCGTAACAAATGCAGCAGCGGTAGACACATTGAATTTTGGGATGCCGCTTCCACCCGTACCGCAGGTGTCAATTACTGTCTGGAAGTCGGTTAGAACGGGGGTGGCGTGCCTTCGCATGCTGCGGACAAGACCTGTAATCTCTTCCACCGTCTCGCCTTTCGTCCGCATGGCGGTTAAAAAACCTGCGATCTGCGCATGCGTTGCCTGTCCTCCCATAATCTGATCCATGACCTGCTCGGCTTCCGCCTCGGTCAAATCTGTTCCTTCAATCAATTTTGCCAGAATCTCTTTCATGACTCCGCTCTCCTCTCTCCGCTGTGCTCAGCATTCTGTTTAAGCAAAAAGGCCAGAGCGAAGCTCTGACCTCAAATCACAGACGAAATGGCCGGTCACGGAAATCTGATTCCCGCCGGAACGAGTTCTCTGCTCATCAGTCTCGTGCTCTGCTCAACTAAGCTTGCTCACTCTGCTCACGCTCAAAATCTTACAACTAGTGTACCCGGAGGCCGCAGGGTCGTCAAGATTTACTTTTTGTCCGTGAGGTCGGGGCGCAAACTGGCAGCACGCCCCAGATATACATGTTTGATTTCCCTCTGGGACAAAGAGGAATTGACATGAATCATTACGCGAATACACATGGTGACACTGCCGGGAACCGGGATCTCCCTGGCACACATCATCGGCACCAATTCCCATCCGGGAATGGACCGGATCGCCATGGCGGGAAAAGCAGCATTCAGATCCTCTGTCATCGTTGCAAACACCGATGCAATCTCTTCAGGTTGAAACTGGTTCACGGAGATGATTTCCTCCAGCAGTTCTCTCGTTGCCTTATAGATTGCCGATTCTGTATTTTCTTCCACTGTTGTCGCACCGCGGATGCCCCGGATCATACCGACTTCCTCCCCAACCGACAAAGCAAATCAAGCACTTTCGCTTCGTCTATGTTCTTGACAACTTCCACTCTTCCGATCTCTGACAGAAGAACGAATGTAAGGTTGCCCCCCGTCGCCTTTTTGTCCTGTTTCATCGAGTTCAACAGTTCTTTGGGATCCAGATCCAACGGAACTTCTGTTGGCAAGCCGATCCGCTCGAGGAGTCCGCAGATACGTTCCACAGAGTCACGGTTGATCCTGCCAAATTCAGCTGACATTTCGGAGGCAAACGCCATCCCGATGGAAATGGCTTCTCCGTGGGTATAAGTTCCGTACTTGGACAATGACTCAATTGCATGTCCGAGTGTATGACCGAAATTCAGGATGGCCCGCAATCCGTTCTCCTTCTCATCTTGAGCGACAACAGCCGCTTTAATGGAACAGGATCTCGCCAGCAGGTCCTCCATAATTTGCGGATCCAACGCCTTGATTCTGTCGGTCGAGGACTCGAGCCATTCATAGAAATCCGCATCCCATATCAGACCGTGCTTGATAACTTCCGCCAATCCAGAGCGAATCTCTCTCTCCGGCAACGTGTTCAAGGCGGAAATGTCATACACAACCAGTTTGGGTTGGTGGAAAGCGCCAATCACGTTCTTTCCCTTGGGATGATTGACAGCCACCTTGCCACCGACAGAACTGTCGTGGGCCAGCAGGGTTGTTGGAACCTGGATAAACACTATACCGCGCATGTAGGTAGCCGCCACAAAACCTGCCAAATCGCCAACAACGCCGCCGCCAAGGGCGAAGATGGCAGACTTCCGATCCAATCCCGCTTCAAATGCCTTGTCGTAGAGGAGTTCCGCTTTCCGGAGATTTTTGGATTCTTCCCCGGCGGGAATGATGGCCTCGAATACCTTGTAACCCGAGCGTTGCAAAGAGTCAACCGCTCTACGCAGGTGGCCTGTTTTTGCGACGTTGTCATCCGTTACGACAAGGCAGTTTGACGAAGTCCCCACACCCGCTTCCAACGCAAGCTCTCCAAGACGACCTGTCAACCCCTCCCCAATGGCAATGTCATAACTCCTGTCTGCAAGATCGACCCGAACTCTCCGCTCTTTCCGACTCATCTTCTTGCCACCATCGCTTGGTAATTGCCGTAGTTATTCTTGATCTCTTCCAGGGAGTCGCCGCCAAACTTTTCAAGGAAAGATTGTGCTAGTACCCAGGCGGTCACCGCTTCACCCACCACTGCAGCAGCGGGCACTGCACACACATCGGACCGTTCGATGCTTGCTTCATAAGCATCTTTGCTTGCCATATCAACGCTTCGAAGGGGCTTGTAAAGTGTCGGAATTGGCTTCATGGCAGCCCGGACCACAATCGGTTGACCGTTGGAGACGCCGCCTTCCAGTCCACCCGCCCCGTTTGTATCGCGATAATACCCTCTGTCTTGCGAATAGAATATTTCATCATGCACATCCGAACCAAGTCTTCTGGCAGCGTCAAATCCCAACCCGATCTCGACTCCCTTAATCGCTTGAATCCCCATCAAGGCTCCCGCCAATCGACTGTCCAGTTTGCGGTCAGGCATTGAGTAAGAACCCAGTCCAACCGGAACGCCCGTGACCACAACCTCAAAGATTCCCCCCAAGGAATTGCCTTCTTTCCGGACCTTTTTAATGAGCTCAATGATTTCCTCTTCTTTCTCAGGATTGGCAACCCGTACCTGTGATTGTTCGGCTCGGGCCGCAATGTCTTCAATAGTTCCGGAAATCGCTCCTACTTTGACCGGCCCCAGTTCCACGACGTGGCTGTAAACATGGATGTTAAACTGTTCCAGCAGTTGACGCGCCACTGCGCCAATAGCCACCAGTGTGGCGGTGTTCCTGGCGCTTGCCCGTTCCAGCACATTGCGAATATCTTCTTGGTCGTATTTAAGGGCGCCTGCCAGGTCGGCATGGCCCGGTCTTGGCTTTGTAACCACCTCAAGGTCGGCCGGAGGATTCCCCTCAATTGACATCCTCTGCTCCCAATTCTTCCAATCCCGGTTTTCAATCACCAATGTGACAGGAGTTCCCATGGTCTTTCCAAAACGTACGCCGCTGCCGATCTTTACCTGATCCGTTTCAATCCGCATCCTGCCGCCGCGACCATACCCCTGTTGCCTCCTCCACAATTGATGGTTAATTTTTTCCACAGAGAACGGAAGATTGGCTGGCAGCCCTTCCACAATCGCTGTTAATTGAGGGCCGTGCGATTCTCCCGCAGTCAAATATCTCAACATCGTTCGGTTCCTCCCCGCATTTCCGCACTGTTTGCCAAATGCGCATCGCTTTCGCGCTATTGCAGGCCTTGCCCTGCGTCACTATTCAGGCGATTGGCTTCGCTTAGCACCGCTTTCGCGCTGTACAGTGTTTATATATTTTAAACATTATAATGCAGATATCTTCAGAAAACAACAAATTTGGCCATTTGAAGAGCCAAAAGGATAATCATAGATATTTTTGATGAAGGGTTGGGAACTCCTCCAGCATTTCTATTGGCATCCAGTTCAGGGGAAGTGAGTTGTATTTTGTTCAAAATTATTATACCATTATATTGCTGTTAGTTAATTCAAGTTACAAATAACATAATTTGATTACTTGATGGAGATTAAAAATGTTGAGGAGGGAAAGGAATGCAATTTGAACAAGATTTTAAAGAATTTTTACAACTTCATCTGGAAAGAAGTACAGGCGAACGCCTTCGACGGTTAAACGAGGGGCTTGGACATGCAGAAACTCTTTTTTTGAAGAAGGTTTGGTGGCAGGCCTTCGGGAATTTCAATAATCTCTATCCCCAATATGAGGTATCGGATTTCAAAGACGGCTATCGGTACCTTGATTTTGCTTATATCCGTTCCACTTTCCGGGTTGCCATCGAAATCGACGGCTACGGCCCCCATTGGCGGGATTTAACTCAGACTCAGTTTGCAGACCATTTGATGAGGCAGAATTATCTCATCATTGATGGCTGGTGGGTACTACGCTTTTCCTACGATGATATCAGCAAGAAACCGCGCTACTGCCAGCAAACGATTCAGCAACTCATAGGGAAATGGCTCGGTTTTGAAGTCAGTGACGATCGACTCACAGCAAGAGAAAAAGAGATAGTGCGGCTGGCTTTCAGGTTAGGTCGCCCCATCACACCATTGGATGTTTGCGAAGGGCTTGGGATAAAAGACAGGCATGCGAGGAAGCTACTGCACAGTCTCGTAGATAAAAAGTGGCTAAGTGCCGCAAGCGGCATAGTGCGTATTCGATCTTTCAAATTAAATATGGAGGGCAAGGAGTTAATCCTTTAGCCCTGACCTATAGACATAACGGCACTCCTTGCCGCTAAGCGGCCCCGGCTGAAATGATAACGGTACCCTGTGCCGCTAAGCAACTCCGGGTGAAATGATAACGGCACTCCATGCCGTTAAGCAACTCCGGGTGAAAGGAATAACGGTACCCTGTGCCGTTATTGCGAGCCAAAGACCCTTGGGAGAAGGGAATAACGGCACCCTGTGCCGTTATTGGGTTCTTGATGCTGTCGGGAACCGACAGCATCTCCCTCATCACAGTTTTTTCAACGCTTCCAGGACAAGCCGCGACGTTTGCTCAACATCCCTTATATCGACTACCTGTGCCGGTGTTCCCCGGTAACGGACCGGAACCGAGACGGCTCCCGTTGGAATTCCGCCTTTGGTAAGCAGGATCTGACCGGCATCGCTGGTTCCTTCCGGGGATATCTCCAATTGGAAGTCAATGTTGGCACGTTTGGCGGCGTCAATCAGGATCTGTTTGATGGCGGGCGGAACGACAATTCCACGATCCATCACTTTGATGGCAGGACCTCTCCCCAACTGCAGGTTGCTGCGTTCCGCGTTGGGCATGTCCCCGGCTGCTGCCGTGCCGACTGACAAAGCAAAATCGGCGTTGGTGTTAAAGGCGGCAGTCCTGATTCCGCGAGATCCCACTTCTTTCTGGGAAGCCAATACAACTATCAGGTTGTGTTCACAGTCACCCAACTTGGAAATAACATCCACAATCACGGCACAACCAACCCGGTTGTCCAGGGATTTGCCCGCAACTCTATTCTCGCCCAATTCAAACGCACCTTTGTCAATCACTGCCGCAGTTCCGATGGGCAGCCGTCGCTCGGCATCCGCTTGTGATTCCGCACCGATATCCACATACAAGTCAGCAAAGGTGATGTCTTTTGGCGCCTTGTTGCCTTCCACACCCACAACACCCCAGAGCCGATTGGTAAAGCGCACTCTTTCGCCAATCAACCGGACCGGGCTCAGCTCCCCCACCGGGACGATGCGAATGAATCCTTGGGGGTCTACGTGTATGGACATGATTCCCGGTTCATCCATGTTTGCTTCCAACAGAACCGTTTTGGAGTTATTGGTTGCGCCCTTTTTGCGCGCTATCAGATTGCCCAGCACATCCGTTTCAATTCTGTCAACGTACGGCTCAAGGAGTTCCGTCAGAATCTCCCGGATATGCTTTTCAGCACCAGCCGGACCCGATGCGGTAGCCAGTTTCATGATCAACTCTTTCATTGAGCTTGCAAACCTCCTTTCTCCACGCTTCGCAAGAATGCTTCGATTAACCGGATTGTATTCTCATAATCATCAAGGCTGATAATCTGGGAAGGAGCATGAATGTAACGGGTTGGAACAGATACAACCGCTGTCATGACGCCTCCCCGGACATTGTGAATTCTTCCCGCATCGTTGCCTCCCCCGCTTACTCTTCGCAGTTGATAGGGGACCTGCTCGGCTTCCGCAACTTGAATCATATGGGTCAGCATTTCCCGGTTGGCAATGGTGGTTGAGTCGATGACCGACAGGGCAGGTCCGGCTCCCATTACCGTTCCCCGGCCGTGACCCGGTGCGCCCACCACATCAAAACAGATCGTCCCTTCCACTACAACGGCCATATCGGGATTCACACGATAGGCCACCGGCCCGGCCCCCCGAAGCCCGATCTCTTCTTGAACGGTAAAGGCGAACGCCAAAGGAATATCAAATTGTTTCTTGAGAGTTTCGATCAATACGGCGCATCCAACCCGGTCATCAAACGACTTGGACTTGGCGCAGCGGGAACCGATCTCTTTATACTCCGTGGCAAACACGGCACAATCGCCTGGCCTGACCACTTTTTCCGCTTCTTCTTTGGTTTTGGCTCCGATGTCGATATACATCTGGTCCATTGACACCGGTTTCTCGCGCTCCGACTGTGTTTGCAGGTGGATGGCCTTGCTGCCGATGACGCCAAAGATTTTGTCTTTGCCGATACGGACGGGCTTGGCCAACAGTATCCGCGGATCGATACCCCCAATCGGCCGGAATTTCAACAATCCGTTCTCCTCGATCTGCACAATCATCAGGCTGACCTCATCCATATGGGCACAAAGCATTACCTTGGGACCGGGCCCGGTTCCTTTCTTTTCAACAATCAGACTGCCCAAGGGGTCCGTATAAACTCTGTCGGCATATGCTTGAACCTCGTCAAAGATGACCCGCCGGATTTCATCCTCAAATCCGGAAGGACCCATTGCTTCCGTCAGTCTTTTAAGTAACAACTCAATCCCTCCACAAACTCGCGGTCAACCGATGCTATGAAATGGGCCAACAGCTTCCCGGTTCGCTGGATATCCCGATAACATAGAGTCTCTACAGAAGTATGCATATAGCGAAGAGGCAAAGACAGAATCCCCGTGGGAATTCCCCAGGCTGTAATCTGCATGGCATTGCCGTCGGTTGCGGAAGGTCCCTGGAACAGGCGAACCTGATGAGGGATGTTCTGGCTTTTCGCCGTTTCAATCAGACGGGTATAAATATCACGATGGATATTGGGACCCTTATGGATGACCGCTCCTCCATCCATCTTCATTCCCAGGTCGGCCGCCACCCCTGGCATGCTTGCATGTGTCACATCAATGGCAATTCCGATATCGGGGGAGATCTCATATGTACCGGTGATGGCCCCACGCAATCCCACTTCTTCCTGAACGGATGCCACTGCATACACGTCCGCGCCGATCCGCAAGCGTTTCATTTCATTCAGACACTCCAGCAATGTTGCCACGCCAGCCCGGTTATCCAGGGACTTGCCTGCAATAAATCCGTTCTGCAGTTCCATGCTGTTTCGGACAATCGTGATGATGTCACCGACCGAAACCTGTTCACGGACGCTGTCTTCAGGCATAGCCAGATCCACATACAGGTCTTTCATCGGGACTGCTTTCTCTCTTTCCTCCGCAGTAGTCAGATGAGGAGGCTTGGATCCAATGACGCCGTGACAATTGACGCGTCCGTGAACCACCACTTCCTGCCCGATCAAAGTTCGGGGATCAAATCCTCCAAGCTGTGAAAATCTTACAAATCCGCCGCTTTCAATCTTGGTTACAATCAAGCCGATCTCATCCATATGGGTTGCCACCATGATTCTCGGGCGGGGTAAAGGGCCTTCCCCCAGTATTTTGGCCACAAGATTCCCCATCTTGTCTTTGTGTATGTCATCCGTATATTCACGAAACAGCACTTCTATTTTGTTCGATATTTCCAACTCGTACCCGGACACGCCGGGAGTTTCCATTAAATCCAGGAGTACTTTTTTATAATCCGGTTTCTCACTCATCCCGCTGATCCTCCTTGCTCCGTGGAAGTGTAAACATCCGCATGGTAATCGCAAGGTTGCGTTTGTAAAACCACTCCCCCAGGAAGATTCCAATGACGGTGGGGATTACGCTCTTCGCCGGAATGGACCAGTCGGGGATCAAGGGAAACAAAAACGAGAAGCTCAAGTACAGGGACAACGTACATCCGGCTCCTATAAACATGAGTTTGGCCGCAGAATCCGATATCCAACTCTTCAAAATTCTGGACCGAATCATTTGCCGGATGCCCCATCTGTACATCAGATACATGCTTCCCGCCACCAGGAAAAAATCCAACATTACTACCGCTCCCTTATAAAGAAAACTTGGCATTCCCCAAGTGCAATACATGGTGAATGCCAAAGTTACACCCCCACCATAGAAAAGTATTTTGGCGGGGCCCATGAGCACTTATTCTTGTTGCCTCGTAAGAATAGGTAAAGCCACAAGTGAAACAAAACTGGAACAAAAAAGGTGCCGCCCAAGCAACACCTTTCGCGATATCCATATTCTACCGCAGACAAAATTATAACGTCAATGTGAGGCGGTCAATCAGTTCCTGCATGTCAGGCGGCACCGGAGCGGTAAACTCCAACCGCTTCCCCTGCCGCGGATGACTGAATCCCAACACTTCGGCATGGAGCGCCTGTCTTTCCATCCCATCGCGATGCCCAATTCCGTAAAGATCGTCACCGAATAGTGGATGGCCGATATGTCTCATGTGAACACGAATCTGGTGGGTCCTTCCTGTTTCCAGACGTAATCTGACGAGGGTCGCGGATTGCAATAATCGCTCAACTGCAACATGGGTGATGGCCGGTTGTCCGCTTTCAGAAACAACCCTTTCCCGTGGATCGCCCGCTTTTTTCATGATCGGGGCATCAATCGCAAAAGCCGGTTCCTTTACAATCCCATGGACGACTGCCAAATATTCACGCCGGAACTGTCTGTGTGCGATCTGTTCAGACAATCTCTGATGGGAAAAATGGTTCTTGCCGATTAAGAGCAGCCCCGAGGTGTTCTTGTCAAGCCGGTGAACCGGCCGAAAGCGGGCGGTTTCCCCCTGCTCACGCCAGTAATGGACAACACCATTGGCAAGGGTCCCCGTGTAATGGCCCTTAGTCGGGTGAACCACTAATCCGGCCCGCTTGTTCACCACGAGTACATCCCGATCCTCGTACACCACTTCAAAGGGTATTGGCTGTGGAAGTATATCTTCCGACCATTCCGGCATGGTCCGCAATCGGAGCAGATCACCAGCCTGTATCCGGGATGTGATATACACCGGCCGGCCGTTTACAAAAACCCCATTTTCGGCAACGATTTTCCGCAGCAATCCCCGGGAAATTCCCAGCGTCTGGCGGATGACTTCCTTGACCATCTTGCCGTCCCATTCGGGAGGGATCTCCAATGAGAGCACTTCCTCCAACTCGCTGTTTACCATACCTTTGATCGGCCGGCATCCTTTTTCACGATATTGGGTGCGTCCGCATGCTGCACTTCGTAGTAATCCCGCGTTTGATCCTTGCGGGAATCTTCCAGCAGCCTGCCGCAGCGGCTGCACCGTTCGTTTTGCAGGTCATTTTCTTCATGGCAATCATTGCAACGGATCTTCATGGTTATCCGTCCTTTCCCCCATCTCGTACAAGACGCCGTTCAATTCATATACTGTTTGAATGCGTGCGTTTAAAGAAGCGGATGCCGAGCAGTATTTTTCCTCCGACAGGCGAATGGCCCGTTCCACCTTATCACGGGTCAAGCCTTCACCTTTCAGAATGTATTTGATTCGGATGTCGGTAAACTTTTGCGGATGTTCCTCCCGCCGGTCACCCTCGATTTCCATGTGGAATTCCTCAAGGTTCAGGCGCATTTTCTCCAGGATCATGACAATGTCAATCCCGGTGCACCCGCCAAGTCCCATCAGCAAGAGCTCCATGGGACGGGACCCGGAGTCCTCCCCGCCGATCTCCTTTTTTGCGTCCATCACCACCAGGTGACCCGAGTCCCCTTTTGCGTCAAAGCGCTTCTTACCTTGCCAGGCAACAGATACTTTCATTGATTCCGCCTCCTTGTCAACATCAACCGGTATTTCTCAACCCGGAAGCGATTCCGTTAATTGTCAAAAGCACTTCACTCAGCAATGCCTGATCGTCTTCCCCGCTCCGCTTCTTATCCCGCAGCTCTTTAAGCAGCAGCACCTGGAAATAGGACAACGGATCCACATAAGGGTTGCGCAAACGGATCGACTCACGGATTACCGGGCTATTGGCCAGGATTTCCTCTTCGCCTGTAATCATCAGTACCATGTTCTTGGTCCGTTGATATTCGTCAAGAATGCGCGCGAACACCCTGTCTGCCAACACCTGATCCTCTACCAGACGGGCATATTCAATGGCAATCAACATGTCTGCTTTCGACAATGCCATCTGAATATTGTCGATCAGCGCCTTGAAAAAGGGCCAATAACGGTACATCCGGTTAAACTCCGTCCGGGCATCCGGTTCCTCGTTCACCAGGTTCTCGATAGCTGTACCAAACCCGAACCAGGCAGGCAGCAAATGGCGGTTTTGGGTCCAGGAGAATACCCAGGGAATGGCCCGCAAATCCTGAATGGCAGGTGAGTTTCTCCGTTTGGCTGGACGTGAACCGATATTCAACTCCGCCAAGACGTCAATCGGTGTGGCCTGGTGAAAATACGGAAGGAAATCCTCATTCTTATATACAAACTGCTGATAAGTCGCAAAAGAATCCCGAGATAATTTTTCCAGAATGCAGGACCATTTGCGCTCGGTATCCTTCATCCGCTCGGTCTGAACGTTCATGGAACCCACCAGGACAGCGGAAACGGCAGATTCCAAAGACCTTTTCGCAATTTCCGGATGGCTGTACCGTTGGGAAATCACTTCACCCTGTTCGGTGATCTTGACCTTTCCGTGCAGAGCCTCAGGCGGTTGTGCCAGAATGCTTCGCGCCACCGGCCCGCCTCCCCGTCCCAATGCTCCCCCACGACCATGGAAAAACTTCAAACGGACGTTGTACTGACTCGCAACCTCAAATATGGCTTTCTGGCATTTATACAGTTCCCAGTTGGCTGTCAGATATCCTCCGTCCTTATTGCTGTCCGAATAGCCGAGCATGATTTCCTGCAGGTTCCCACGTCCTTGCAAATGGATGCGATACACCGGATTGGCAAACAACCGGGCGACAATGGCAGGGGCTTCCCGCAGGTCCTCGATCGTTTCAAACAACGGTACAATATTGATCTTGCTTGTTGCCCGACCTTCCGCCTCCCATGAAAACAGGCCCGCTTCTTTGGCCAGCAACAGTACCTCCAGCAGATCACTGACTCCCTGGGACAAAGAGATCAGATAATTCTGGATGCACTCCTCGCCAAACAGCTTATGCCCTTTGCGAATGGTGTGAAATACATCCAAAGTTTCCCGGGTGGTTTCCGACAGATTGACAAAAGGGCTGACCAGCGGCCGTGGATCTTCCAGCAACCTGGTGAGAACGCTCACTTTGCCCTGTTCGTCCAGGGACTGGTAGGAACCGATCCTGGCCAGGCGGAGCAGTTCATCAACAGCTTGTTCATGAACTTCACTGTGTTGGCGAATGTCCAATGTGGCCATATGAAATCCAAACAACTCAATTTGTCTGATCAGCGGTCTGACTTTTACTTCGGCTATCTCTTTGCCTTTGTGTTGAATCAGGGACTCTTCAATCAGTTTAATGTCAGAAAGAAATTCTGCGGGTCCGTTATAGTAAGTCCCGGGCGGCTTTTCTCCATGGAAGAGATTCTTGGTACCCTCGAGCCGCATCTGGATCTGTTTTACCTTCTCCCTGTATGGCTCGTCGGGGAGGGTATCCAGTTGCAAAGAATCAATCAGTTCCCGGCTTGCACCCGTTATCTCGTAGGACTGACTGAGATGGACCCCCAATTCCTTAACCCGCTCTTCGTATTTCCGCAACGCAAGATCAAAGTGAAGAATCAGGGTTTGAAAGGTAAGATCCGCCGTTACATTCGGATTGCCGTCCCGGTCTCCACCCATCCAGGAACCAAACCGCAGGAAGCTTGGCACTTCCCAATTGCCTTCCGGGTAGACCGATTGCAGCTCCTCTTCCATCTCCAAATGCAACATCGGCAATACATCAAACAATATTTCATCCAGAAAATACAGACCGTTCCGAACCTCATCCAACACCGTAATCCGTTCTTTCCTTACAGCCCTTGTCTGCCACAGGCCTGTGATCTCCGTCTTCAGCCGTTTCTCCAGGTTCTGGATGTCCCTTGCGCTCAATAACGGATCATCAAATTTTTCAAGAATCACGGCAATTTCGTGATGCTTGTCAAGAACGGTCCTGCGCATCGCTTCCGTAGGATGGGCCGTCAGCACCAATTCAACCCCAAGATCGTGAATCAGCGATTTCATGTCATCTGCCTGCAGGCCGTTTTCTTTCATTTGCAGAAAAGCGCTGCGCAAAGATCCTCTCTGTGGAGCGGAACCGGATGAACGTTCATATTCGCGCTTTCTGCGAATCCTGTGGTTTTGTTCCGCTATGTTAACCAACTGAAAGTAAAGTGAAAAGGCGTGTATCACATGAGGCCGGTGTTCTTTTGGAATTTGCCTGATCTTTTGAAAAAATGCATGCCGGCTCTCCGGTGTCCCGTCTGCCCTAAGTTCCTTGGCCGCTGCCCGGACCTCCTCAACAGACTGCAGCACCTCTTCCCCGCATTGGGATATCAGAACATTGCCCAACAGGTTGCCCAATATCCGAATATCTCTGCGAAGTCCAGACTCACTGGTCATTGTCACTCACTCCTTACCCGGCTGTTGTCTGTTTACGCTTATTTCAAGAATACATAAATATGCAGCTTTTACAAGCTGCAAGTTTTATAAGCTTTCTTTTGCAAGAATCGATTGATAGTTTTCGTAAATTCCGTGTGTATAGTAAAGGTACTTCCGTTATCAAATTTAATCCAAAAAGGCTCGCTTGAAACAGCGGGCACCGAAGAAGACTGAGCCGTTTATTTTGCTTTTTGATAGAAGAAGGTATCATACGGTTGGAATCCGTAGGTCTGCGGGTTAAAAATTTGTTCCGTTGAACCTACAAACAGAATCCCTCCCGGACGCAGCGCGGAAGAGAACTTGTGATACAGGAGATCCTTCGCTTCTTCCGTAAAGTAGATGATTACATTCCGGCATACAATCAGATCAAAATCCTTTTCAAACGTGTCTTCCAACAGGTTTTGTCTGCGAAATTTTACACACCGTTTGATTTCATCCGCGATGCGGTACATTCCGTTCTCGCCGCCGGCAAAATATTTTTGAAGCAAGTCTTTGGGTACCGCCTCCAGGGAACGGGAATGGTAGATCCCCAGTTTTGCTCTCTCCAAAGCGTTTTGGTCAATGTCGGTAGCCAAGATTTCAACTTCATTCAACGGCAAGTGTTTCGACATAATCAGAGCCAGTGTATAGGGTTCCTCTCCGGTTGAACAGGCGGCCGACCAGATTTTCAGACGGCGTTTGTTCTTCAGTAACTCCGGGATAATCCGGTTCATAACCACCTCCCAACGGTTCGCGTTCCGGAAAAATTCGGACACATTGATCGTCATCCGGTCGAGAAACTCGTTGAACAGATCCTGATCCCTGTCAATTGCCTGAAAATAGGCGGCAAAATCCTTGTATCCATGCTTTTCCCGCAAGGCGGTCAATCGTCTTTCCATTTGAGGGCGCTTGTATTTGGTCAAATCGATACCGGTTTTGCGAAACACTTTCTCCATGAACAAATCAAAGTCTTGGACTGTCATTCTGGGTACCCCGCTTCACATTCTTGCTACTTCTACATATTTCTACATAATTCGATTCAGCCTGAAAAAATCCTTTCACCCCAAAAGAAAAACCCTGACTGCTCCAGTCAGAGTTTCTATGTATTCCGTCAGGATTAAATCCACTTGGATATGGCCTTGTCGTAAACAATTGTCTCGCCGTTGAACCAGAGGTCAATTTCACGCTTGGCGTTCTCGGGAGAATCGGATCCGTGGATAATGTTCATTCCCACCGAAACCGCATAGTCGGCACGAATGGTTCCGGGAGCCGCGTCCGCCGGGTTGGTCTTGCCCATCATGGTTCGCGCAGTACTGATTACGTTGTCTCCTTCCCAAATCATCGCAAATACCGGGCTGGAGGTGATGAAGTCCACCAGTTCGCCAAAAAACGGCTTATCCTTCAACTCTTCGTAATGTTTTTCCGCCAGTTCGCGGGAAACGGTCATCAGCTTGGCGTTGACCAGTTTAAATCCCTTCTTCTCAAAACGGGACACGATTTCGCCGATAAGCCCGCGCTGAACTCCGTCCGGCTTCACCATCAAGAATGTGCGTTCCATCACAACTCACTCCTCAACTCAATGTTTCAGATACCTTGTACATTTTACCCAATTGGGCGTGTTGACCGCAAGCCTGTTAATATTCACGGGAAGCCGTGAATTTTGCTATTTGTTCAAGAGAATCACGATGTTGTCCGGCGGGCAGTTTGGCCAATTCGTTGAGGCATTTATCCAGATACAAGCCGGCCACTTTTTTGGCATACTCAATTCCGCCCGATTCCTTTACGAGCCGGATGGCCTGATCCGCTTCCGTCCGAGACATGTTGGGACGAACCGTTTCCCTTAGGGCTTGTCCTGACTGGGTGCAGTGCAATGCATACAGCACCGGCAATGTAATATTTCCCTGCAGCAGGTCGGCTCCCGCCGGTTTCCCCAACTTATCTTGCGTGGAAGTGAAGTCGAGAATGTCATCCACAATCTGAAAAGCCATCCCCAGGAAATGGCCATACCGGCCAAGGGTCCTGACGACACTTTGGGACGCATCTGTCACAATGGCCCCCAATTTGCAGGATACCTCCATCAGTATGGCTGTTTTTCGCTCAATTCGCCTCAAATACCTGCGAAAGTTCTGTTCCAGGCTGTAGAAATCACGAATTTGTTCAATCTCGCCTTCGCACATTCTGACAATCGACTTGGAAAGAAGTTGATGGATTTGAACATATGGAAGTTCGGACAACATGCTTAACGCCCGGGCAAAGATAAAGTCGCCCGTATACATCGCCATGCGGTTCCCCCATTCAGACCGAACGGTGGGAATCCCTCTTCGGGTCTTGGAGTCGTCGATAACGTCATCATGCACCAAAGTCGCCATATGAATCAGTTCAAGCGCAACAGCCACACGAGCCAATTTTTCCCTGTCATACTGGCCAAACTGTCCGCTGAGCAACACGAAAACAGGGCGGATTCGCTTCCCGCCCGCTTTCAGCAAATGTATCGCAGCGTTTTCAAGATCTTTCTGTTTGGAACGGACCTCTTTGTCAAGCCAGGTTTCCACATACTCCAGGTCCGGTTTCAGATGAAGGTATATGTCCATCAACTTCATTCAGGTTCCACCTTAGTTTCATGATGCAGCGTAATTTAACAGCTTGGAAAGTATAAGTTTTGGTAGTCTGACTGAACCAAAACTTATACTTTCCTGCTGTCAAAGAAAGCTTCCTCTAAAATGCGCCCTAACTTCCTGAATATGCTTCGAAGAAGCTTTATTTAATAGGTCTCAAGGATTTTGTAATAGGTGTTTCTGCGTGCGGGAGTGAGTCCCGCATCGCGGATCAGCCGGATCAATTCCCGTATATTCATGGAATGAGTGGCTCCTGCTGCACTCACCACATTCTCCTCGATCATGGTTGACCCCATGTCGTTGCAGCCAAATTCCAAAGCTGCCTGGCCAATTTTCGGTCCCATGGTGACCCATGAGGATTGGAAATTCTTGATATTGTCGATCATCAATCGGGAGATGGCCACATTCTTGAGATATTCAACAGCTGTGGCCCGGGTTCCTTTCAAAGCGGTATTGTCCGGCTGGTATGTCCATGAAATAAAAGCCGTAAAGCCGCCCGTCTTGTCTTGTTGTTCACGCACACGAAGCATGTGCAGGATCCGTTCTTCATGGCTTTCGCCAAATCCGATCACCATGGTGGCAGTTGTATTCATGCCGAGCCGGTGAGCGGTATCGTGGACTTCCATCCACTTCGTCCAGGATTCCTTCAGCTTCGAGATGCGCATGCGGGTTCTGTCATCAAGGATCTCTGCTCCCCCGCCGGGAATGGAATCCAAACCCGCTTCTTTCAATTGCCGAATCACTTCTTTCAGGGACAACCCGGACACTTCCACCATCTTCCAAATCTCCGCAGCGGAAAAGGAATGCATGATGATGGTTGGAAAATGGGCCTTGATCTTCCGCAGCAGATCGGTGTAATAAGACAACGGAAGCCCCGGGTGGGTCCCGCCCTGCATCAGGATTTCCGATTCATCCCCGCCAATTTCGTATGTTTCACGGATCTTGTCAAGGATCACATCATCTGACAGAACATAGGCCTCCGGATGCCCCTCCGGACGATAGAAAGCGCAAAAGCGGCAATAGGTGTCGCATACATTGGTATAGTTAATATTCCGGTTTACCGTAAAGGTTACGATATTGTCCGGATGAAGCCGTTTCGTTACCTGTTTCGCAGCCGCGCCCAATTTGATCAGGTCGTGGGACTCATAAAGCGCAAGCCCGTCTTCCAGCGTCAATCGTTCACCGGACAACGCCTTGTCAAGGATGGAATCGACTTTTACAGAGTCCACTCTGGCAATGCTCATAAATTGACACCCCACATTTCTACCTGTACAGGTCGAGGTAATAGTCCGATTTCGTGGCAAGCCCGGAAGTATTCTTCCGCTCCTTTCACCAAATCCCCGTGAAAATCATGTATTAATTTGCCAAAATACTCTTCCCAGAAAGATTGATTGTTGCCATGTAAACGTATCGCCTGCTGAACCACCTGGTCCATGTGGGAAAGCCCCTGTTTCTTGCTTTCCAGAAACAATTGGTGGAGCTTTGCAGCCTGTTCCGGTCTTGAATTGACAAAATCCCGCCGTACGGCCCATATGGCAAAGGTCATCGGCAGACCGGTGCGTCGATGCCATTCGGCCCCCAGATCATAGACATGATAGGGATGGTCACGCAAGGACCAATACAAGGCATCATCGCCGATCAGCAAAGCTGCATCCGCTTCCTCCATCATCCTGTCCAGCACTGGCGGGTGAGTTGAATAATTGCATTTACATCCGCAATACTTCTCCAGCAACACCTTTAACAGGTTAACGGATGTTGCCGAAGTGTTGGGCAATGACACCTTGCGGCCATCGAGATCATCCATCGGACGTTTGGAGAAGAGAAAGATTGAACCCACCGGACCCCGCGACGATACGGACAGGTCAGCCATCGCAAAGTAATGGTCGGCATGTTCCGCATAGGAAAAAGCGGACACGGGCCCAGCCACAATCCGTCCTTCAGCAAGCATCCGATTCAATTCCGTTGGGACTGCAGAAATAAATTTAAACTGTTCCTCGTCGGCTTTTTGATCCAGAAAATGAAATACGGGAAGCACGTTGCTGTAATTGATCCGTCCGACTGACACAAGACCGGTCATGCAATGGCAAACTCCATATTGACAATGTTATAAAGCGTATCCCGCTCAACGGGTATCCGTCCCGCTTCCCGAATCAGGCGGATCAACTCCGATTTCTCCATTTCTTGTTCTGTCTCGGCTCCTGCCGCATGGTAGATTTTCTCTTCCACAACGGTGCCGTCCAGATCATCAGCTCCAAACCACAAAGCGGTCTGGGCCAACTTGGTTCCGACTTGAATCCAGTACGTCTTGATATGATCAATGTTGTCCAGCATCAATCGTGCAACGGCAAGGACTTTCAGATCAAGAAACCCGGTTGACCAGTTCAGATCCGGATATTGCTTGATCAACTCGGTATTCTCCGGATGCCAAGACAAAGGAATAAAAGTTTGAAAACCGCCTGTACGATCCTGCAGTTCCCGGAGCGCGATCAAGTGATCAATGCGATCCTCTTCCGATTCAAGATGGTTGTACAACATTGTGCAGTTGGAGCGAAGTCCCATCTCATGGGCAATTTCATGAATCTCCAGCCAGCGTTCACCCGAAGTTTTGTGATCGGCAATAATGGAACGCGGCTTCTCGGCAAAAATTTCTGCCCCGCCCCCCGGCATCGAATCCAATCCGGCAGCAACCAACCGCTGAAGGATCTCTTCCACCGGCATCTTGTTGACCCGGGAGAAATGATCCAGTTCAACTGCAGTAAATGCTTTGAGGTGCACGTGAGGCAGTTTCTTCTTCAAGCGGCGCAGCAGTTCCTCATAGTAGTCAATTTTCAATTGGGGGTTGTTGCCGCCAACAATATGAATCTCGGTCACTCCCGGCGGTACCATATCGGCACGGTGTTCAATCTCTTCCATCGACATCGTATAGGCTTTCGGGTCTTTCATACGGACGCCGAATGCGCAGAAAGAACACAATGTCTGGCAGATATTGGTCGGGTTAATGTGGCGGTTGGTATTGAAAAAAACATAATCGCCGTGTTTTTTCTCGCGAACATAGTTTGCCATATGTCCCAAAGCGATGATGTCATTGGATTTCATCAAACGCAAACCGTCTTCTTTTGACAACCGGATGCCGGCTTGGACTTTTTCCCAAATATCGGAGAATGGATGGGTTTTCCCGATAACTTCCATTAGGCTCTCCTCCCGAAAACTTGTATTATTCACCCCAGCGGCGGAACAAATTGTGATCAATCCGCAAAGCGTCCAGTACCTTGCCAACGACAAAATCAACCAAATCATCAATTGTCTGCGGCAGATGATAGAAGCCGGGCATTGCAGGCAGAATGCGTGCACCTGCTTCCGCCAGCATCAGCATGTTCCTCAGATGAATGGCATTCATAGGCGTTTCCCGCGGAACCACCACCAGGGTGCGTCCTTCTTTCAATGCGGTGTCGGCCGCCCGTTCCAACAAGTTGTCCGATGCGCCATGAGCAATTGCCGATAAGGTCCCCATCGAACAAGGTATGATAACCATCCCGTCCGTATGATGGGATCCGCTGGCTACCGGGGCCCTATAATCGTGCATGTCATGAACCTGAACACTGGCGGGGTCCACCTTGAACCATATTGGGATTGAGGAACGGTCACCCGCAGTAATGTTCCACTGTAGCTCTTCGCGGAACACTTGCCAGGATGCATTGGTCAGCAGCAGATGGACCAAATGACCGGCTGCGGCCAGCTCCTGAACAAGCCGAACGCCATAGATTCCTCCGCTGGCACCGGTAATGCCGACAACAAACTCTTTGCTCATAATTCGCATACCCCTTACCGCTAGGAAGACGGCTTACAATTTAATTCCGTATTTGTTCCACTTTCGGTCTACCAGTTCAACAGTTTCCTTGTTCATCCAGATCTCATCCGGCCAAACTCGTGTGTACCCTTCTTCCTTCCACTTCCTGGTTCCGTCAATCCCGATCTTGGAACCAAGATTGGGAAGCGGGGAAGCGTGGTCGAGGGAATCCACGGGACCTTCCACGATCATGATGTCCCTCTTTGCATCCACATTTCCAAACACACGCCATGCCACATAGGAATGGTTCTGGACATCCACGTCGTCATCCACCACTATAATGCATTTGGTCCAGGTCATCTGTCCCATTCCCCACAGGGCGCTCATTACCTTCTTGGCATGCCCCGGGAACCGCTTCCTAATGGATACGATGGCACAGTTGTGGAATACCCCTTCCCAGGGAAGACTCAAATCCACCACTTCCGGAACCACCATTCTAAGTGGCGGCAGAAAGATGCGTTCTGTCAACTTGCCAAGGTAACAATCTTCCATTGGGGGCTTCCCGACAATGGTAGTTGCATAAATCGGGTTTCTGCGGTGGGTAATGGCCGTAATATGGAATACAGGATACGGCTCAACAGGAGTATAGTACCCGTTGTGATCGCCAAACGGTCCTTCGTCCCGCAATTCACCGGGTATAACATAGCCTTCCAGGACAATCTCCGCATTGGCGGGGACTTCCACATCCACCGTTTTGCACTTCACCATCTCCACCGCCTCCTTGCGGAGGAACCCGGCAAGAATCATCTCGTCTATCTCAGGTGGAACCGGTGCAATGGCCGAATACATAACCGCCGGATCGGAACCGATCGCAACCGCCACTTCGAGTTTGTCTTTCTTCAACTCGCCGGCACGACGGTGATGTTCCGCTCCCACTTTGTGCAACTGCCAGTGCATTCCGGTTGTACGCTTGTCAAATACTTGCATTCTGTACATGCCGCAGTTTCTTTTGCCTGTTACCGGGTCTTTTGTAAATACCAGCGGAAGTGTGATGAACTTTCCGCCATCATCAGGCCAGCATGTAAGAATGGGAAATTTGTCCAGATCCACTTCATCTCCGGTCAGCACAACTTCCTGACAAGGAGCTTTTGCAACGGTTTTGGGCAAGAAAGAACCCAGTTCCGCAAGTTTAGGCAGTTGTTTGAGTTTGCCGAGCAGGGAAGCGGAACCGGTCGGCATCTCCATAAACCGCATGATTTCTCTGCCGATGTCATCGAAATCCTCAATTTCAAAAGCCAGTTTGGTTCTGTCAAAGGAGCCGAAGGCGTTAATCAAAACCGGCATGTCGGAACCCTTCACATTTTCAAACAGCAGCGCAGGGCCTGCCGCTTTGGACACCCTGTCCGTGATTTCCGTAATTTCCAAGTACGGGTCTACTTCTTCCCTGACCCGAACCAGCATTCCTTTGGATTCAAGCGCATCGATAAAATGACGTAAGTCCCTGTATCCCATATTGTACTCCTTGCGGATTGTAGTAAACAGAATCTGTTCATCAGGACTGCGGCTTATAACCAATATGCATGGCGGCAATTCCGCCCGTCAGGGTTTTCGATTCCACCCTTTCAAGGCCTGCATTCCGGAAAATCCCTTCCAGCCCCTTGCGATCCGGAAAAGATCTGAGCGATTCCGGAAGCCAGCTGTAGGAAATATTATCCCGTGAAGCAAGATTGCCGATCTTGGGAAGGATCTTCTCAAAATAAAAATAATAAAGCGCACGAAACGGCGGCCATTCCGGCTTGGACAATTCAAGGGAAACCACCATTCCCCCCGGTTTCACCACCCGGGCCATTTCACCAATTACATGTTGGACATCAGGAACGTTGCGCAATGCAAATCCGATGGTGGCATAATCAAAAGTGTCGCTTTCAAACGGCAATGCCATGGCGTTCCCATGCACCATTTTTACCTGATTGGCAAGACCCTTCTGTAAAATCTTGCGATCTGCCTCTTCCAGCATTGGTTCACAGAAATCAACTCCGACCACCCGGCCTTGCGGCCCTGCGGCTTCAGCAATGGAAATCGCCCAATCACCGGTACCGGTGCACACATCAATAGCTGATTGTCCCGGCTGAACGTTCATCCGCTTCATGGTATAAGATCGCCACAGCTTATGCTGCCGAAAACTCAGCACACTGTTCATAAGATCGTAGCGTTTTGCAATTTTCGAAAAGATGTAGTGTACTTTCTCTTCCTTGGTGTTAAAATGATTCATCAATCCATCACCCCTCTTCCACATTTTTCCGGGGCTGCAAATACATGTCATTCAAAAACTCAATGACATCGGAAAAAGATTCAACGGCAACCGGTGATTCCTGGATCGACAACAGTTGCCTGACAGTCATTAAACCTGCTTCCAACTGATTGAACATGAAGCCAGATGTGCCATATTTCACATGCAATGTCATAACTTTGGTTTCTTGCAGGAATGCGTTTGCAAGTTCATCTTCCGTCGCCCGGTTTGTCAGATATACATGGGAAAAATTCCTGTTATACTCACCTGAAAGAAACTGATTGTACTCATTGCCCATGACATACGTCCGGACAAGCATGCGCACCAGGTCGGCAACAACCGGTTTCCCCTGCAGGTATTGGCTGCAGAGGACATACAACAGTTCTCCTTCAATCCGTTCACACAGAAACAAATACTTGTCGGTATTGGACCGTTCCTTTTGGAACAGTGCAAACCTCTCGGCTTTTGCTTCGTTGATACGCGCGATTGCTTCCGCAAACAGCCCGATCTTGTCAACTTGCCCCCAGGAAGCCAGTAAATAAAAGTACTTGCTTGAATAGTAATCCCCGGCCAAGACCTTGAGCTGCTGCGTTGCATCCGCATGGGTTTCCTCAATCTGTTCATGCACCGACAAACCGTGGTAGATCAACATTAAGGCCGTTGCCAGCAGTTCGGTTTCTTCTCCGGAACAACCGGCAGTCCGCAAGATCGATAAGGCCGTATTCAATTGAAACAATTCCGGATTTGGCAAACCGATTAATTTTGTCAAATAAGAATGATGCATTTCAGACAAAACTTGTCCACACATGCGAAGGGACATGTGTTCGCGGTCCGTTTGTTCAATTATCATGTCATCAACTCCCTTCGCAGCAGAGAAGGTCACAATCAGTAAGCTATATTTCAGTATAGCACAACAAGAACCTTTAGGAGTATAAAATAAATCTCAGGAAAAAACAAAAAAGCGAGGAAGTTCTCGCTTTCAAACTGCTCATTCGTCTTCGGAATATGTATCCACCCGTCCGAATTTGGTCCAAACTACAGCCTTTCCCCTGACTTTGATGGCGGAAGTGTGCTCTGTGAACTGGGCGATCATAATCTCCCCCTTGTCCAATTTCTCCGTGTGATGAAAACGTGTATCCGGGCCGCGGGTCAGACCAATCACATGAACCCCGTTTTCTTTGGCTTTGACAAGGAAATACTCTTGTCCAATCTCCATGGTCTTTCCTCCTTTCAATGAGACTTCCGAGCGATTCGATTATATCATCTGCAGGCAGGAACAGGCAAAATAATTAGTGTGCTGCGGGGAAAAGTAGTAGCAGGAGGTGATCCTCATGCCGGGAGGCGTCAAATGCGGGGTAGAAGAATGCATTTACAATGATCACAACAATCATTGTACCGCCGATGCCATAGAGGTAATGTCCAACGGCAACGAAATTGTTGGCACCACCAAGGGAACCCGTTGCGCTACATTTGAATTTGAGAGACACACCAACGATTATGGCGAGATCGTCAGATAACTGATTACCGCGCAAATTCTCTTGCGCGGTTCCTTTTCTGTTATTAATAAGAACCTTGCGCCCAGAACTACCGGCACCCAAGATACATACATTATGGGAGAGCGCACAGAACAAGGGGTGATCGACCAATGCCGGCACTGATCCTGGGACCGATTAAAATTGTTGGAATTTCAGATGGAGGGACTGCCTTGTTTGGGGATACCGCTTTCATTGCACCCAAAAACGCTTCGAAATCTTATTCAGGTGCAGGCGGAGGCATAACCGGAGACTTCGGCGCAACTTTCAGTGTGATCAGCAGTACCAACACTGTGGATCCCGATGTGGTAGACAGCAATGTTGCTTCAGCCACATGATATAAAGAAAAGACCCTTGATGACTCAAGGGCCTTTCATTTTGGTCGGGATAGCGGGATTTGAACCCACGACCTCTACCACCCCAAGGTAGCGCGCTACCAAGCTGCGCCATATCCCGTTCCCTTATGGTGACGACGAAGTAGATTATACATGAATCTTTGGGAACTGCGCAACTTGTTTCTCGACTCGAATCTGACAAATGCTCAATTTAGCTGATAAACTTGAATACTTCCTCCAAAATTCTTGCCAACGCCTCCATTATGACAATAATGCCTCGCAGCAGGAGATCCGCCCATTTAAGGACTTCAGCCACATATACATTTTCGTCAACCTGAACATCCAAGGTGTTAACGGCGTTGTTTGAGGCAACGGATGGTTCGGTAATGGTCACCTTATTGGGGTGACTCATGTTGACTGTCAAGATGGGGGATGAGGTTACATAACCGGCTTGATTCTGGGCAAATACCCGGAAATGGCGGATACCCGTTGCGGTCGGATCCTTATAAGTCAATATGGACGAAGCTGTCCGGACGACCATGGTGCCGTATCTTCCGTCCAGAATGTCCGTTCCCTGCCTTGTCACAATCGGCTCCGGAATCGGGTCTCCGTCCGAATAGGCCACCAGCGTATAGGTAAGGTTCGATTGCCCGTTTTCTCCAGACCAGACAAAATGCAGTTGATACCCCACATCCCCGTGCTTTATTACCTCTTTGATCCGGAGTTCCGGTTTCTTTGGAATATCGGGCTGGGATCGAACTCCCAGATGTGTCGCATACCACTGGTACAGATTGGGTACCTCTGAGGCAAGCGGCAAGTCCAGATTCTCCTGCGGAACCACGTTATACATGGAAGCGTCCCAACGCAGCGGACCAATCTCTTTCATCTGCTGCAGGGAGTCATGTCTTGATGGAAACGTGTAGACTCTTTTGGCTGTTGGAGATCCAAACAGCTGAACATAATCTTCTGCTGCAATCTCTGCCAGTTCCCACCGGTGTTCGGCAAGTTGGTTAACCCTTAAATCATTGGCAAGTCCCCTGATCTTTGCATAAGTGGACTGCCGCCAGCGATCCTTGTCCGTTATGGAAAATCCGTCCTGCTTTACTGAGTAGTAATGGGTCACATGATGTCCGTATTCATGAGACAGGGTTTTTGCCAATGACTCAACGGTTGTCCGCTCGTTTCCGCCGTAAAGGTCGATGGTTCCCGGAAGCATTTTCTGCCGGTTGAACAAATCGACAGACGTTTTAAAAGAATACTCTCCGGCGATGGACTTCCCTTTCGGATACCCGTCAAGCACCCTGACTTCAGCCAACAATTTCAATTCTTCACCATGTGCATTCATTTTCAGCTCCTGGTAAAGCTGCTGCAGCCTATCCGTTGAGTTCCAGGCTGCAGACTCGCTTGTGAACCGAATACCTTCAGGTGAGGTGAAAACAGCTGCCGCAGCCCTATCTGATACAGCAATAAAACTAAGGAAAAAGGCAACGATCCATACAAGGCTTCTGGCGATAACACTATTCAAGTTCGCTTGCACCTCTCTTTCAGCAGCCTTTCCTTACCCCTGCAATCCAGGAAAAATTACGGGGATGTCGGCTGACACCCCTCAATCCCATCATGACAACGTTTGTTTCTCTAACATCCGCAGTTCAATCCTGCGTATTTTGCCAGACGTGGTTTTGGGAAGATCTTCTACGAATTCGATTTTTCTTGGATATTTGTAGGGAGCCGTCAACTGTTTGGTATGTTCCTGCAATTCCCTGACCAGTTCTTCCGAACCGGAGTACCCTTTTTTCAAGACGATAAAAGCTTTCACCACGTGTCCGCGATCCGGATCCGGGCTGGCGACTGCGGCGCACTCTGCAACTGCGGGATGCTTCACCAACGCGTCTTCCACTTCAAACGGACCAATGGTATAACCGGCTGATATTATAATATCATCGGCACGTCCCTCAAACCAGATATACCCGTCTTCATCCATTCGGCCCTGATCTCCCGTTACGTACCAATCTCCCCGAAACGCACGGGCTGTTCGCTCTTCATCATTCAAGTACCCTTTGAAGAGGGCCACCATATTGCGGTCGATTGCGATGTCCCCAACTTCACCGACCGGTACAACCTGTCCCTTCTCATCAATAATTGCGACGTTAACAACTGGCGAGGGTTTGCCCATCGATCCCGGCTTTGGTTCCACTCCTACAAACGTTCCCACCACCAGAGTGTTTTCCGTTTGGCCGTAACCATCCCTGACAGTAATATCAAATACCCGTTTAAATGTATCGATCACTTCACGATTCAAGGGTTCCCCGGCTGAGCAGGCTGACCGCAGCTTCTTTAACGAGTAGTTCTCTATTCCGGTGACCTTGGCCATCAGCCTGTACTCCGTAGGAGTTGCACAGAGCACGGAAACAGGATACTTTTCCATCAATTTCAGATAGGTTTCGGGAGAAAATCTGCCTTGGTAGACAAAGGCGGTTGCTCCTTTGCCAAGAGTCGACACAAACGGACTCCATATCCACTTGGCCCATCCAGGGCCGGCTGTAGCCCATACTATATCATCTTCCCGTACATCCAGCCAATAGGTTGCCGCCACTGCCAGATGCGCATAGGGCCAGCCATGTACATGCATGACCCCCTTGGGTCCGCCGGTGGTGCCTGAAGTGTAGGAAAGAAACGCCAGGTCCCCGGAAGGGGTGTCTAGGGCCTCCATTGAATCGTCTGCTGCTGTCACAATGTCCTCTAAGGCGATCCAACCGTCCTGCCTCCCGATAACGACAAAATGTTCAATGGTAGGACAGTTGGCCCTTACTTCCTCCACCTCTTTTACACTGCCTGGAAAAGCGATTACCGCTTTGGCTCCCGCATGGTTGGCCCGGTACTCAATGTCTTTTCCCCTAAGCATTTCAGAGCAGGGCATGATAACGGCTCCAATCTTGTTAAGAGCCAGGTAAATTCCGTAAGCCTCAATCCCCCTTGGAACCAGTACTATCACTTTGTCATGCCGGTTAATTCCCAAAGCAAGCAAACCGTTTCCGATTCGGTTGGCATAGGCGACCAGTTCCCGATACGTGACTGTCCGCTCAGTTTCTTCCTCAGTGACTACAATAAGCGCTTTCTTATCGGGATGTTTGACCGCATAATCACTCACTTGCGCGGCAAAATTATAAAACTCCGGAATTTGTAATGGAAATTCCTTACCCAAAGAGTTTTGGCCTGTTTCCATACAGTGTCCCCCCAATGAAATCTATTTGGCTTCCAACGCTACATATTCTTTTTCTTTTTGAAATATTCCTTCTGAACTGAATAGTCAAAACGCATTCATCATTGACGATTTCTCTGAAGAAAACAGCAAAGCGCCCGGATTGGATCCTCGGGCGCTTTCTCTTATGCTGAGAAAATAGTTGCAGGTTTTATTTGATTGCGTCCCGGAGTGCTTTGCCGGGTTTAAAAGCAGGGACTTTCGACGCGGCAATCTCAATCTCTTCGCCGGTCTGGGGATTCCTTCCCTTTCGGGCCGCCCGTTCCCTTGTTTCAAAGTTGCCGAAACCGATGAGCTGCACCTTGTCCCCTCTTACCAATGCTTCCATTATGCTTTCAAATACGGCATCCACTGCTCTTGCCGCATCTTTCTTCGTGAGTTCTGATTTCTCCGCGACCGAATTCACCAGGTCTGTCTTGTTCAATTTCCAACACCCCCTCTCCTGGGTTCTCTTAACGCAGTATTACTTTTGTATCCAAAAATTATGCAAATATACATCGAAACTCCCAAAAAATAAAAGAAAGGCTGGAGGCAGCCTTTCTCACAACAAGCGACCAAATTCCTTTACAGGATAATTGCGATCAACCCGCCGCTTCCTTCGTTAATGATGCGTTCGAGGGTCTCTTTCAACTTGTATTGTGCGTTCTCCGGCATCATGGCCAATTTTGCCGAAATCCCTTCTCTTACGATGGCTGAAAGGGATTTGCCGAAAATATCCGAATCCCAAATCTTAAGGGGATCCTCCTCGAAGTCCTGCATCAAGTATCGTACCAGTTCTTCACTTTGTTTTTCGGTGCCGACAATCGGTGCAAACTCCGATTCCACGTCAACGCGGATCATATGAATGGAAGGAGCTGTTGCCCGAAGACGGACGCCAAACCGGGAACCCTGGCGAATCAGTTCGGGTTCGTCAAGAGTCATTTCTTCCAATACCGGAGGTGCAATGCCGTAACCGGTCAGTTTCACCATCCGCAAAGCTTCTGCAATCTTGTCATATTCCCGTTTGGCGGTGGTAAAGTCTTTCATCAGTTGCAGCAAATGATCTTTTCCACGGATTTCGACACCGACAACTTCGGTCAATACTTGATCATACAGTTCGTCTGGGGCAGTAAGGTCAATGTCGGCGATTCCATGGCCCATATCCATGCGTGCCAGAGCGGCGCGGGAAATGAAGTCGTAGTCGTTGAATGCACCTACCACCCGATCGATGTCACGCAGTCTTCTGATATCCTGAACTGTGCTACGAACGCATTCCTCATAGTTGGATCGCAACCAATGATCCTGATCAAGCACCATTACCCAGGAAGGCAGGTTTACATTGACCTCGTGCACAGGGAACTCATACAGCGCTTCCCGCAACACCAGCATGATGTCATCCTGATTCATGGTGGCAACTGACAAGGCTACAACGGGAATGTCATACTTCTCAACCAGTTCGGACCGAAGCGCTTCCGTTTCCGGATGGTGCGGGTGAGTCGAATTGATGACCATGACAAAGGGTTTTCCAAGTTCCTTTAACTCCGAAACAACCCGTTCTTCCGCTGCAAGATAAGAATCCCGGGGTATTTCCGCAATGCTTCCGTCAGTGGTAATCACAAGGCCAATTGTGGAATGATCGGCAATGACCTTGCGTGTTCCGACTTCTGCAGCTTCCTGAAAGGGTATCGGTTCGTCAAACCACGGGGTGGTAACCATGCGGGGACCGTTTTCATCTTCATAACCGCGTGCACCCTGGACTGCATAACCAACGCAGTCCACCAGTCGGACATTGATGTCCAGACCTTCCGCCACATGGATCTCGACAGCCTGGTTGGGGATGAATTTCGGTTCAGTAGTCATGATGGTCCGACCTGCCGCACTTTGCGGCAATTCGTCCGTAGCACGTACTCTGTCTGCATCATCCACAATATTGGGAAGAACAATCAACTCCATGAATTTTTTGATAAAAGTGGATTTACCGGTTCGAACAGGGCCCACTACGCCGAGATAGATGTCCCCTCCTGTTCGCTCCGCGATGTCTTTGAAAATATCAAACTTCTCCACGCTTTTCCCTCCCTCAAAATATCGGCGTAGAAGTTACCGTTTCCCCGTGTCATCCCTCCTCAGAGCTCTTGGATGGTTTGTAGATTTCTATCAACAGCCAAGAGTTTATTCCGAGGCGGCTTTAGGGGCTTTTACATTCGTTCTTCTCTATAGATATGCGGGAGAAGCAGTTTTAGAACAAGCCCAAATCAAAAAGCACCCGGAATAACGCTTCCGAGTGCTATGTATATGCGTATTATCTCTTTTCATTCCACTGACTTGTCGAATACTTAGTTTCGATCAGTTCATCCGTTAAGGCTCTTTCTTCATCCGTCAGTTCGCCTGGTTCCAGCCGAACATTCAGGCCTGTCTCAAATCCCCGGCGAAAAGCTTGTTCGGCTTCCTCAAACGTCACATCACGACCTGCAATCTGCCGAATGGATACCGCTTTGTCCGTAAAACTGGCTTTAACGCGTTGCCGCAGTTTTTCCGACGAAAAGTACAGAACTGAGAACAGCAAATCAACATCCAAATCCAAGAGAATGGATCCGTGCTGGAGAATAACCCCGTGTTGTCTTGTTTGGGCACTGCCGGTAATTTTCCGGCCTTCCACAACCAATTCGTACCAGGAGGGAGAATCAAAGCATGCCGAAGACCCCAGCGATTCATATTTTTCTTTATCCGCTTCTGATGCCAATGACACCATGGTGGCTTCCAGGCCCAGGTTCCGGAATCCATTCACCAGCCCCATTGACAGGATCCGGTAGGATTCGTTGACCGAACGCGGCATCATTGGATGGGACTCGGTTATCACGATGGAATAGGTAACTTCCCGATCATGCAACACAGCCCGTCCTCCCGTGGGCCGACGGACAAATCCGATTCCCTTGGCTGCAAGAGCGTCAAAGTCCACTTCCGAAACCCTTTGGAAATACCCAATGGACAAAGTGGGAGGATCCCACCCATAAAACCGGACCGTAGGCGGAACAAGCCCGCGGCTGTGCGCAATCATAACCGCTTCATCAAGTGCCATGTTTTTTGCCGGGCTGTATTTGCCCGTCGGTAACAAACGCCATGTTTCCAATGTTGGCCCCCGGCAATTACCCTTTAATAATCTCCGCGTACTGGGCAGCAGTCAGCAGTGTGTCCAATTCACCCGGATCTTTCATTTCCACAACCAGCATCCACCCGTCTCCGTATGGAGATTCGTTAACTTTTTCAGGAGAATCAGCCAAAGTTTCGTTTACTTCCAGGATTGTCCCGCTTACAGGTGCATACAGGTCCGAAACGGTTTTCACAGACTCCACAGTTCCAAAGGTGGAGTTTTGCGCGATTTCGTCGCCAACTTCCGGCAATTCAACGAATACAATATCCCCGAGTTCCGATTGGGCGAAGTCGGTAATTCCTATGTACGCTTTGTTACCTTCCACACGCACCCACTCATGTTCTTTGGAGTACTTCAGCTCAGCAGGCAAATTGCTCATTTTGTTACCTCCTCGACTTTGTTCAACCAGTTAAATTGTAGCAGATTTTAACAATCTCCGCTATTCTTCCCATCTCATGGACATTCGGGCCACTTCCTCCATCTCATGGGTTTTTCCCCGTCCCATAAGATCCTCCACTGCCGCCCGTGGGTTCTTCCCTTCAAACAGGACATGAAAAATGGCATTGGTGATCGGCATGATCACTTCATGTTTTTGGGAAAGCGCGTATGCAGCTTTGGTAGCATGGATACCTTCCACCACCATGTTCATGGAGGACAACACTTCATCCACCGTTTTTCCCTGGCCCAGTTGGTAGCCAGCCCGCCAATTGCGGCTGTGCTTGGAGGTGCAAGTCACAATCAGATCCCCAATCCCCGCAAGCCCCGCAAAGGTCATCTGAGCGGCCCCCATTTGGATTCCGAGCCGGGAGATTTCCGTCAGTCCCCTTGTCATCAGAGCGGCTTTGGCATTGTCCCCGAATTGCAGTCCGTCAGACAGACCTACCCCCAAGGCAATGATATTTTTCAGGGCTCCCCCCAGCTCGGCCCCCACCACATCAGGATTGGTATAGACACGAAAATAGGTGTTCATAAACAGATCTTGAAACGCTTCTGCGGTTGCTCGGGACTTGCTGGCTACCACAACCGTTGTGGGGAATCTTCTGGAGACTTCCTCCGCATGGCTTGGACCTGTTAAGACTGCCAGGTTCCTGGCATCCAGCTGGGGAATTTCTTCAAGTATCACTTGGCTCATACGGTTCAATTTTTCTTTGTCAAAGCCCTTTGTGGCATGAATGACCCTGGTGTCTTTATGTATAAATGGAGAGACCTGTTTCATGGTATCCCGAAAAGCAACGGACGGCATGGCCGCCAAGACGTAGTCATGATCCGCCAGAGCCCTCTCCAGATCGGAAGTTGGAGAAATGGTCTCCGGCAATGTTACATCCGGCAAATACCTGGAGTTTGTCCGTTCTGCCAGAATTTCATCAACAACTTCCTGCCTTCTGGCCCACATGGTCACTTTGCAGCCATTATCGGCCAATACAAGCGCCAGAGCAGTCCCCCAACTGCCAGCTCCAATTACAGCAACAGAACTTCCCATACAAGCCTCCTGCAACCCTATTTTCTACCCAGCCGATTTTCCTTGCCCTGTATCAGACGCACTATATTGGTTCTGTGTCTCCAGTAAGCCATGACGGCCATGGCCAGCGACATCCAGAAATAAACCAGAGGCTGGCCGGTCAGCAAAACTGCAATCGGCAAAATCGTCAGAAAAATTAAAGAAGCAAGGGAAACAATGCGAGAAATTACCAATAAAATGATTGCAATAATACCCGCAATGATACCAGGCAGGAAAACGACACTGACTACAACCCCAATGGTCGTGGCCACTCCTTTGCCGCCCCGAAAATTGAAAAACAAAGGCCAATTGTGGCCAATTATCGAGAAGAGTCCCCCGATGGCCATTCCAGCATCCGTTCCAGTCAGCAAATACCCTGCCGCCACTGACATCACGCCCTTTAAGGCATCCGCCAGAAAAACAATCAAGGCAGATTGCTTCCCCAACACACGAAGCGTATTGGTCGCCCCTGCGTTGCCCGAACCGTGTTCCCTGATATCAATTCCCGCTTTGTATCTTCCAACCAGATAGCTGAATGAAATTGAACCCAGCAAATATCCGATGACAGCCGAGAAGATGTACGGCACCCATATCTCCTCCAGAAATCAGCTAATCAGTCTTTGGTCTTTTTTCGGATAAAGAGACGGATCGGCGTTCCTTCAAACCCGAAGGCATCCCGCAACCTGTTCTCCAAAAACCGTTCGTATGAAAAATGCATTAGTTCCGGGTCGTTCACAAAGATAGCAAAGGAAGGCGGTTTTACTGCCACTTGGGTCGAATAATTGATCCGAAGCTTTCTTCCTTTGTCAGTTGGTGGTGGAGTCATCATAACAGCATCTTCGATAACGGAGTTGACTGTGGAAGTGGAAATGCGCAATGCGTGGTTATCAGCAGCTTTTACCACAGCATCAAGGATTTTTGCAATGCGTTGTTTTGTTTTGGCCGACACAAACAGGATCGGCGCCCAAGGAATAAACGGAAACTCCTTGCGGATTTGCTGCTCAAACTGATGCGCCGTTTTGTCGTCCTTCTCCACAAGATCCCATTTGTTTACCACTATCAGCATAGCACGTCCTTCTTCCAATGCATAGCCGGCAATGCGTTTGTCCTGTTCGATGATGCCCTCTTCACCGTTAATGACCAAGACGGCCACATCGCACCTTTCAATTGCCCGCAGTGCCCGAAGAACAGAATATTTTTCGGTGGTCTCGTAAACTTTTCCGCGTTTTCTCATTCCAGCCGTATCAATGATCACAAAATCCTGTTCCCCGCGAGAGAAAGGGGTGTCAATTGCATCCCGGGTCGTACCGGCCACTTCGGACACCATGACTCGCTCTTCCCCAAGGATCGCATTGACCAAAGAGGATTTTCCTACGTTTGGCCTGCCGATCATGGCGAACTTGATTGTCTCCGGACTGTATTCTTCTTCGTCATACGAAGGAAAATGCTTGGCCACTTCATCCAGCATGTCCCCAAGCCCTATGCCATGACCGGCTGCAATGGGAACTGGATCACCAAATCCCAGCTCATAAAAATCAAACCTGTTGTTTAACATATTGGGGTTGTCAAGTTTGTTTACCGCCAGTACAACGGGTTTCCCGGAACGATACAGGATGTCTGCAACTTCTTTGTCGGTTGCAGTCAAACCCGTTTGCCCGTCCACCAAAAAGATAATGACATGCGCTTCCTGAATCGCCAGCTCTGCTTGTTCCCGGATTCTCAACAGAATCTCATCGTCGGTGCCAACTTCAATACCGCCGGTGTCTATGATATGAAATTTTTTGTCCAACCATTCGGCACTGGAGTATATACGGTCCCGGGTGATTCCGGGCTTATCTTCGACAATCGCGATCCGTTCTCCTGCCAAGCGGTTGAAAAGAGTTGATTTCCCTACATTAGGACGTCCGACAATAGCTACAACCGGTTTTGGCATTGTTTGGATACCGCCTTTCGTAAAAAAATGGGCCTGCAGGCCGTTTAGAAACCGCCTGCACAGCCTAACATTCCGGAGTGTGCCAGCGTTGCTTCATAGCGTCTGCGGGGGGGCAGTTTGTCTGTCATCCCCAACGCCCCTTTGATCAATCCGGTAGCGTTGGCCGGCAGCACCAGCACCGGTTTTCCCAATTCGGCCGACAACCGGTCAACCGTATAATCGTCCAGGAAAATATCTGCATCATCTTTCAGCATGATGTCGGGTATCATGACCAGATCCGCCGTGCAAGTATCTTTCAGTTGGGCAACAATGTCGAAGCCTGTTATCAATCCGGTCACCGTCACCATATGCCCGTAAAAATCGTTTCGAATCACATGCAGATCCACCCTGAGGTTGCCCACATTCTCCAGGAGTCGAATGCCGCGGCGAATCGTATCAGCAGGAGACATTCCCGTTACAACGGCCACATGACGTCTTTCCTTCAAGGAGGAAGGAATCTGTTCCTTGATCTCTTCCAACTCGTCCAGAAAATTCCGGATCAGACCCACTCCGTTTTCCGTTTGTGCAAACTCATCGTAACGTTCGGCAGGCGGGACCTCCCGTCCGGCCATCACATAAAACTCGTCAGCCGCATGTACGAACGCGGCTCCTTTTTCCTGAAGGAACTTCTCCTGCCAAGCTTCCACCTGACTGATCACCCTGTCGGCCTCTTCAGGGGTCACACTCCTTATTTCTGCAAGACCCCGCCGGTGTTTGGTCAAACCAACCGGAACCACGGACAAAGTCCTTACTTGAGGCCAGTAAGGGGCCAGTTCCCTGATGGTTCGGTCCAACTCTTCTCCATCATTCATCCCAGGACAAAGCACGATCTGGGTATTCATTTCGATCTCGTGTTCCGCGAGGTAAGCGATCTGGTTGAGGATTTCCCCCGCTTTCTTATGTCCAACCATGAAGTTGCGCAATTCGGGATTGGTGGTATGAACGGAAATGTTCAGGGGAGACATCTTCAAACGGGCGATCCGTTCCAGATCCGCCTGTTTTAAGTTTGTCAGCGTGACAAAGTTTCCATGCAGGAAGGACAACCGGTAATCGTCATCCCGCATGTTCAGGGTCTGTCGCATGTTGCCCGGGATTTGATCGACAAAGCAAAATACACACTTGTTATGGCAGAGCTTGATGCGGTCGACAGTCGGGTGTTCCCAGTCCACACCCAGTGTTTCATCATACCCTTTTTCCACATCAATCAGCCATTCTTCCCCGTTTGACTTGATTACCTCGAGCTCAATCGCCTCGTCGGTAATGGCAAACTGATAATCTATAATATCTTTGATCGGTTGGCCGTTAATCGACTTAATTTCGTCGCCAGGCTCCAGTTCCAGTTCCTCTGCCAGCGACCCGGGCCGAACCGCTTGAATCTTCGGCATCTCATCACCTGCTTTCCAGACTGACATGTATTTTGCAGTCTCAATTGATTATTATCTAATAGAGAAGTCTCTTGAGTCAACAGTCAATCAATGGCGAACAATAATCATCGTCTCTTGCGTGACTTCATGAGCAATTCCATCGAGGATTTTTTCCAGGGTGAAAGCCGTAGACTGCAGTTCCTTTGGGTCATTGGCATAAAAAATCGGGCTGCTCCCCCCGACTTTATCCCTTGCTGTGGTGATTACCGCAAGAATGGTCTTTTCCAGCGTAGTGCCCATCTGTCATGTCCCCTTTGTTTTTTTGAGCGCTTTTGATTTGAGGGGTTTACGAATGGAATTTTCAAGCACCGGCGACCGGACCACAATCTGCTTCGCCGTTTCAAAGTCCTTCTCCATCGGGAGAAAGAAAAATGCCAACCTGCCCGAAGCCAAATCTCTCTTTGACAAAGGTACAAAAGATGGTGTGCCGCTGTCCCGGTAGACCCCCAATATGGTGGACAATTCATGGATGATGGCCTGCCGCTGGCCCAAATGGGCCAACGTGGTCTTTGAATTAACATTTTTGGGGATCAAGACCAGTCCCATCCCATGAGCCAGAATTTCATTCTTGGAATCTTGCAGGCCGATATTCATGATATGGATATCATCCACGTACAGGTTGGGGCCGTCAAAGTGCAAGTCGCCTTCTTGGATATAAGCAATGTCACCAACTACATTGCCGGACATGAAACGATTACAGATTCCAATGGCTGCTGCCCCCGCCATGATTCCTCCCGGCCAACCGCTGAAATAGGTTGCAAGGGATGAGACAAACGCAGTGAATATGACAAGATAATTCCTGCCTTCGAATACCATGGCAATCCCTTCTATGTAAGTTATACCCCTGGGAACCAACTCATTCTGGTCTACATTGGACAGCATCTGGCGCTCCATGTTTCTTACGTCCCGGAACTGCTGAGCCGCCAGAGCGAGAAACGTCACAGCCGTATAATTCTTCTCAAAAAGGGACGGTACCGCCACCGCCCCTAAACCTGACGCAATAACCCCCAATGCGATATGAATCACCCGTCCGTGCGGATAGGTGGGATATTGGCGGTAGTCTGTCCGCAGCATATAAAGGCGGGCGAGTGTGCCAAGCAGGGTTCCAACCAATATCATTTCGGTGTACAGACTCATGTCGGATCCCCTTCCAATTTCCCTGGCTGCCGGCGGGAGAGTCTTGCCAGAACCATTCCCCACAAAAATACAAAGCCATCTGCCGCCATCGACATCATCAGGACTGTCGCTGTCAGATCCATTAACTCCGGTCCTCCTATACGCAGGACAGAATCATGCACCGCAAGACGGTTGTCATGAAAGATCCCCGCCAGTAAGATGCCTGTTACCGATGCATTCAGGCAAAACAGGGGCTCCCGTGAAATCAGATAAGAAGCAAGAACTGCCACTGCCGGGTACAAGTATTGGGATTCCAACAGATAGAATGCCGGATCATGCGGAACCAGCAACATCATGGTGAAACTGCAGGCGGCCGATGTTACAACGGCCAAAAGGAACTGCAGCATGTAGCCCGGGCGTTTGAAGGAGATGACGTAGAGGGCCATTAAAGCAAAAATGATCAGAGTGCCACTATTTATCAGAAACTTTGCAATCCGCAAATCAAAGAATGCGGCTATAGCGACTCCAAACAGCAAACCGGCCCAATGAAGATTGCGCAGACGGGTACCGAGGACGAATCTGGTTCCCCAACCGGTAAGGAACAATATGCCAATTACAGTCAGGATCATAAAACTGTAAACACCGGGATTCATGTATGCATTCCCTCCCCTAACTAAACAGCATTTCCCCGCAGTACCCCCTCTATACGCCATAAGTCTCTCCCAAAGTAGACAACCAATGATCAAAAAAATCCCCCGTACCACAGTAATAGTGGTATGGGGGTAATTATTTACGGTATGAGCTGCCCTTATTGTTTTTTGAACAGATCCCCGAACATGTCTCCCAGGGTGACACCAGTTCCTTGGGTAGTCTGTTGTTTCTCGACAAACTTTTCTACTTCCTTGCGGCGATTGTCGCCTTCCACTTCCCTGATGGACAAGGAAATTCTTTTTTCCTTTTCGTTTACGTCCAATACCTTGGCTTTTACCTCTTGGCCAACTTCCAGAACTTCTTGAGGAGTGGCAATATGCTTGTTTGCAATCTGGGATATATGAACAAGTCCCTCTACACCAGGCTGCAGTTCAACAAAAGCCCCGAAGGAAACCAAGCGTTTTACGGTTCCTGTAACAATGTCACCAGGTTTGAACTTTTCGCCAACTCCAGCCCAAGGGCCAGGTTGCGCTTCCTTGATGGAAAGGGAGATTCGTCCTTTGTCGGGATCAACCTTTAACACTTTTACTTTCACCCGATCCCCTTCCTTGACAACCTCTGACGGATTGTCGACCCGGTGCCAAGCCATCTCTGAAATGTGAACAAGACCGTCAATGCCGCCCAGATCTACAAATGCTCCGAAATCGGTAAGTCTTCTGACTGTACCTTCCAGCACTTCACCGGCTTGAATCTCGGACAGGATTTTTTGTTGCTGCCGTTCGAATTCTTCATCCAGGACAGCTTTCTGAGAAAGAATGACTTTATTTTCGTTGCGGTCAAACTCCACCACTTTTACCCGCAATGTTTTTCCTTTGTAATCGCTGAAATCCTCGACGAAATGCCGTTCAACAAGAGAAGCCGGGATGAAAGCGCGAACCCCCACATCTGCTACCAGCCCGCCTTTTACCACATCTCCCACTTTGACTTCAAACACTTCTCCGTTTTGAAAACGTTGTTCCAGCAGATCCCATGCTTTGCTGGCGTCTGCCGCCTTTTTGGAAAGGATTAATTTGCCCTCGTCCTCATGAATCCGAAGGACCTTGACTTCCACTTCATCTCCGACAGATACTGCATCCGCCACACTTTCAATTCTAAGCGGGGACAGCTCGCCAATGGGAATCACCCCGTCGTATTTATAACCAACATCGATAATGGCTTGACCCTCTTCAATTTTTGTGATTCGTCCCTTGACTATGTCACCTTTATTTAATGTCATTACTTCTGCCACTTCTTTCATTTCTTCTACCATTGACAATTCCTCCCTAACCTGTGTCCCAACAACACAATAAAAATTTATTGGCAAGGATGAAAGCCTATATAAGCTTCATACCGCTCCAATCTTAAAATTTCACATGATTATTGGATAGTATGTAAATTCCTCGGACGTTCGATACTTGATGAGGCCAAGTTTCGGATGTGCTGCATAATCACTTCGCTGGCGTTTTCCATGACGGCAGAGTTTGCCTTGACCTCCTTAAACCTGCTGAGATCTATCGGCGGGCCGTAAATGATTTTGGTCTTCCGAAAAAGCCGATAGGGACCCAATATGGCAGCGGGTATCACAACCGCATCACTGCGAAGGGCAAAGAAAGCAGCCCCCTTTTTTCCCTGTTCAATTACACCCGATTTGATCCGGGTTCCTTCCGGAAAGATTGCGACAGTTCCACCATTTTTCAAAACTTCCAAGGTCGCCGCCAGCGCTTTCCGGTCACCAGCCCCCCTGCGTACAGGTATGGCGCCAACCTTTCGGATGATTGTGCCCAGAAGAGGAATTCGAAACAATTCCTCTTTGGCGAAGAAAGAGATTTGCCTTTCCACCCAAATTCCCACGGCAGGAGGATCCAACAAGCTGATATGGTTTGCGCAGATCAGGACGGGCCCTTCTCTGGGAATGTTTTCGGCGCCATGAATCTCCAAAGGATAAAAGATCCCGTACAACACACGCAAGAGACCTCGAACGAGTTTATACACCATTGTACTCTTCTCCCCGCCGATTCGTGCCTATATAATCATGGCATATGGTAACAATGCGATCAACCACTTCCGGGATTGACAATCCGGTTGTATCTATGATCCGGGCATCATCCGCTTTTTTCAAAGGTGCCAGATCCCTGGTGCTGTCCATCTCGTCCCGCCTGGCAATGCTTTTCAGGATTTCAACAGGATCGGCTTGTATTCCCTTGTTTGAAAGCTCTTCCGTTCTCCTCCTTGCACGCTCTTCCAATGAAGCAGTCAAGAAGATTTTTACCTCCGCATCCGGGAGGACGAAAGTTCCAATATCACGCCCATCCATCACAACCCCCCGGGTCTGTGCCATCTCCCGTTGAAGTTCGACAAGTCTTGCCCGGACACCAGGTATTGCTGAAATCTTCGATACATTTCCGGTAACTTCCGCCGAACGAATTTGCTCAGTAACGTCGACACCGTCTGCATAGACCTTTTGCTGGTTATCGCTCGATTGAAACGAAATATGAATGGAGGAAGCCAGCTGGGTAATCTTTTTCTCATCAGTCGGAGGAATCCCGGATTTTATGGCCTTCCAAGTGACAGCCCGATACATGGCGCCCGTATCTATGTATATGAGTCCGAGCTTTTCGGCTACCTTCTTGGCCACAGTGCTTTTTCCGGCACCCGCAGGGCCGTCGATCGCCACTCTGAGATGCGTCATTCTATGTCCTCCCATGGAGCCCTCCGAATGGGGCTATGAAAACAAAGAGCAGGCAACGCCCGCTCGTCCTCATACTACCATACGCTTCTTTATCGTGCAAGGGAATTCCGATCAATCAGAATCTGGTCGATAACGGCAGCGTGATCTCCACTGGCTTCCACGATCGTTCCGGGCGTGGGACTGATTATCGAAGGATCGTTATGATCGATTTCAAACCGGTAAATCCCTCTTTGGAACATCGTCTGGATTTCCACTTTGTCCATGTGGCGGACTTTAATGACGGCCTGGGACTGGCTGATCCGGGCAACCGGAGTGCCATTGATCCTAACCCAGGCTTCTGCCGGCAACGGTTCGTCTCCAACGGGCCGTATAATAATTTCTTTTGGAGACATATGGGGAGTTCCAATGTTGGTATGTTCTTGGGAGATTTTCTGCCCTTCCATCCGATCGACTGATGAGAACACTTGTCTTAACTCCGGGACGACAAGGATCATCTGACTTACAAGGATGCCTGCAAAGCCCAATATCGCGATGCGAAACAAAAGCCGTTCCAGGCTTGTGGAAACGGCCAAAAAGCGCTCTTCGTAGGATTGAGGCCGACGATATTCCATGGAAACACCTCCGTTATTCACCATCGTATGCTTGTTCGAGACGTTTCATACATTGATCCCGAACAGCAAACAAGGAGCGGTGCCCAAGTCTGGCTTCCGCTCCCCCGATTCAAACCTGCTTCAGTTTCTCTACCTTCTCTTCATCACCGTTGTCCGCGTTAATATAGATTCTGTAGGTGTCATTGTCCATGGTGCCGATAAATTCATACGTCAGGACTTCTTTGCCCATCTCGTCTTCAACCAGTGCAAGCCCTGCCTCTTGAACTTCAGTATGTTTGGACACAAACTTTCTTGCCTGATCCTGTGTCAGCTTCGGTTGTTGCAAAGAACGCTGTTTGTGATGAAACAGATAATCCTGTCCGTTGAAACCGATAACTTCTCCGTTATCCAGGGCTACTTTGACGGTTACAGTATCGGGATAGATCAGCACGCCGTCTTGTTTTGGAACAAAAGTATAGATGGCGGTATTGTCATATTGTTCGGTCTTAATCAGGCTAAGATTGGAAAAACCACGGGCTGACAACCATTGTTCCCCTTTTTGTTGGGCAGCAACCAGATCCATTGTAGGGTCTTTAACCTCACGGTCTTTGACCGTCCAGGTAACATGACCGCCTTTCACTGTCATCTCCATAAAGTGCTTTTGACCGTTTGCTTCCTGAACCGTTATGGAAAAGGCGGGATACAGCGTGCCCTTCCCGTTCTTTTGCACCGTAATACCTGTTGTATCCGCCTTGCCCAGGAAGTTAGCCGCTTTCCTGGCCGCTTCCTCCTGGGAGATTTCATCCCCGGAAACATTGTTTATATTAGGCCTGTTTTTGCTTTTGATGGCACTTAATGTCTGAGATTGTAACTCCGGGAATTCGGAGACCTTCTTCTCAACCGCTTTAAATCCGTCAACAATCTGATTGTCTGTTTTTTTGTGTGTCTGGGAAAGAGCCAGTTCTGCATCCATCCAGCGAAGATTCTTCTGCAATACGTCCGTTTGCAATTTCTGTATGTCCTGCTCGATATCAATCGATTCATTATAAAGGGTCTGCAGGGTTTTCCATTCGCCGTCAGTCAGCGGTTCTTTTCTCTGGTCCCTGATGGCAACCCGATAGGAGAATTCGCCGATATCCTTCAGAAATTCCTGGGTCCGGTTAAAGGGCATCAAACTTAAAGGCAGTTGTCCCAAATCTGATTGCGCCAAATAGGAGATTCTCCATATGTTTGAAAGACACGGAGTCAGCTGACGTTGTGTGTTCATTGCCAAAGCCTTTCCCAGTTCATCCTGCAATAGATCCAGATTGGAGGAAAGGTCATGAAAGGCCCGCTGGTATTGGTTTTCGGCTTTCAGCAGCAAAGCTTGCTTTTGTTGATGTTCGCGGAATCCCCAAAAACCGGTGACAACTAATGCAAGTACAGCAGCAATCGCAAGTAACCTTCTAACCATGGTATGCCTCCTCGACAGACATTATCGACAGAAAATGTGCTTTCCGATTTTCTTGATCTGGGGCCTCGACCAGATCCACTTGGATGTGGCAGTGTCCGGGTTAAAATAATAGATTGCGCCGCCTGATGGATCCCAGCCGTTCAATGCGTCGCTCACCGCTTTTCTGGCTGTTTCGTTTGGTGTAAGCCAGATTTGTCCGTCTGCCACCGCAGTGAAGGCTCCCGGCTGAAAGATGATTCCCGATATCGTATTTGGGAATCGAGCATCTTCCAAACGATTGAAAATGACTGCCGCAATGGCTACCTGCCCGATGTAAGGCTCGCCCCGGGCTTCACCGTAGACCGCATTGGCCAAGAGGTTCATATCGCCCCGGGACAAACGGCTGCTTGAATGAACAATCGGCGACGGTGTGGCAGTTGCTGTTGCCCTGCCCCTTCTTCCCGTCCTCCTTGGTGCAGCTTGCTGCTGTTGATAGGGATTATAGTTTCGGGTTGCCCGGACAAGTTTCTCTCTGGTGTCTTCCCCCACTTTTCCGTCTACCTTTATTCCAAACCTGTATTGAAAATTTCGTACCGCCCAATAGGTGCTCCAGCCAAAGATTCCGTCCACATCCTGCTTGTAAAAGCCAAGAAGCTTTAACCGACCCTGCAGTTCACGGACATCAATCCCTGTACTGCCCTTGACCAATATTCGGTCGGTGAACGTAGGCACTGAATGACGTTTCCACGACACCGGATCGGTTTGTAAAACGGCTATGGCCATAACCAATGACAAACCGGCTGCAAGCCAACTCCACCTTGTTTTCATTTAATCCCCTCCTAAGGAGAATTCTCTCCTGTATTTTGAGGAAGGAGGAACCGGTTTATGCCCTGAATTTGGATGGAAAAAAAAAACAGGAGCCGTTCGGCTCCCGTAGACGGATGAATTACCTTAACGTTTCAATTTCAAAATCTTTCTCGTTGTCACACAAACAACGCTTGAAACCGGTATCGACATGCCCCTTGAAATCACGAGAACCCCGAAGGATGAAACTTTCTCCGCATTTTCTGCAGCGAATATGCACTTTCACCCTATTGTTGCTGACCACAGCGGCATCATCCCCCTGCCATGTTGACTCAACTAACTCTCGCAATAGGATGCCCCCTTTCTTTGAACTCCATAGCTCATTATCGTCAGACTTTTCGTTACTTCATACCATCTATGTCAATCTTTTGTTTAAATGGCGACTTTTCTTGGGCCCTTTTCACTTTTCTCAATCCCAGGATCCAAAGTCCGATCATAAAGGGAATGATAAAAGACGCCAAGATAAAATGGCTGCCTAACAGAATTAGGTCATAGACCGCGTGCAACCCCCAAGCATACAGCAAAGATTGTCCCAGCAACCGGTACCTGATGCTGCTGCCTGAGAACATGCCTTTGCCCGCATAAAACCCCATAACGACCGCGAAAAGTGCGTGTCCGGGGATGGGAAGCAAGGCTCTTATGGCTGCTGTCTGCCACCCTTGCGAAATCACGAAGACCAGGTTTTCAACAGTGGCAAAGCCGAGTGAGATGGCAACCGCATATAAGATTCCGTCATAGATTTCGTTTGCTTCCTTGCTTTTTGCCAGAAACAGGAGCAAAACAACAAACTTGATGATCTCCTCAGCCCCCGCCGCTACAAACAGCACATGCAGAAAAGGGGAACCGACATACTGCTCCATCTGCTGCTGCAGGAAGGAAACCGGAAAGACCGAGATCATTCCAAGCAAGAACGATCCCAATACGGAACGCAAAGGTTCAATCTCATAAAGGTCTTTCAGATAAAAGTAGGACAGGAGTACAATTCCCGGCGCTACGGCAGCAACACCCAACAATAAAAAAGACAAATGACTCCCTCCCGACTACATACATTCGTGAGATTATACCAATTTCCTGCAATATTTGACAATTTTTTTGCCGGTTTGCTGATATAATACTGAATGACAAGGGGGTATGGGACAGATGAAAAAGATACACATTCTTACAACTGGTGGAACCATTGCCATGACGGAAGACGACCGGGGGCATGTTCAACCTGTCACCAACCAAAACATTGATTCAGTTTTTCCAAGCCTCCGGAAGTATGCCGAGGTTACAATGGAAGAGGTATTCAATCTGCCGAGCCCACATCTGACTTTTCCACATTTGGAAAGATTGTTGTCCCGGGTAGCTCAACTGATGGAAGAACCCGACACAGATGGAATCGTAATCACTCACGGGACAGACACTCTGGAAGAAACTGCTTATTTCCTTGATTTGCAGCTTCCCCCTGTCAAGCCGGTAATCGTTACGGGAGCCATGAGATCGTCAAATGAAATCGGATCTGACGGGCCTCTCAACCTGATAAACTCGGTCAGGACTGCTGTCTGTGACGATTCAACAGGACAAGGCGTTCTGGTGGTTTTCAACGACGAAATCCATGGGGCCCGTTACGTTACGAAAACGCATACCAGCAGTGTGGCAACATTTCAGTCTCCTCAAATCGGGCCTCTGGGAACCCTTGACAAACGGTCCATTCAATTTCGCTACTCCGCGCGCAAACATGAGAATTACGGCATACAATCGCTCTCCCAATTCTCTGTCGGACTTGTCAAGATGGCCATTGATGTGGACAGCAGCCTGATTGATTTTATGGTAGACAAGGGCGTTTCGGGACTTGTCATTGAAACGCTTGGCCAGGGCAACGTACCTCCAAAGGCGGTCCCCGGAATTAAAAGAGCGACCGCACAAGGCATTCCTGTCGTGCTGGTTTCCCGGTGCTTTAACGGTATGGTTCAGGATGTATACGGGTATGAAGGCGGTGGAAAGCATTTGAGGGAACTGGGCGCCATCTTTTCCAACGGCTTGAACGGACAAAAAGCCAGAATCAAATTGTTGGTCCTTTTGGCAAACGGGTTACCACCTGATGAGATTCGATCGGCATTTGAGAACTGATCCCATAAAAGAACCCGGCACTGTCCCGTACCGGGTTCTGTTTTTTGTTCATACCCAACCGCGTAATTGGCAAGCTTCTGCCATTCTGCGGACTCCTACCATGTAGGCAGCCAGACGCATGTCAATTTTGCGGATGCGGGCCGTGTCATAAACAGTGTGAAATGCTTTGACCATAATCTCTTTCAGCCGTCTGTCCACTTCTTCTTCCGACCAGTATAAACCTTGATTGTTCTGAACCCATTCGAAGTAAGAGACAATAACTCCTCCTGCGTTTCCCAGAACGTCGGGCACAAGCAGAATGCCTCTTTCCGAAAGGACTTTCGTGGCTTCCAGAGTGGTCGGTCCATTTGCCGCTTCCACAACGATCTTTGCTTTAATATTGTACGCATTACGGGTTGTGATCTGATTTTCAATTGCTGCCGGAACCAGGATGTCACAGTCCAGTTCAAGCAGTTCTTCGTTGGAAATGGTATTCTTGAACAGCTTTGTAACTGTACCGAAAGAGTCCCGGCGATCCAGCAAATAGTCTATATCAAGACCGTTGGGGTCGTATAGCGCCCCGTAGGCATCTGAAATTCCAATGACCAGGGCTCCCGCATCGTGCATAAACTTTGCCAGATAGCCGCCGGCATTTCCGAATCCTTGCACTGCTACACGGGCACCCTTTAAGTCAATCCCTTTGACTTTGGCGGCTTCCTGGATAGCGATGGTGACCCCCCTTGCCGTCGCTGCCTCCCGTCCCAGTGAACCTCCAAGGACAAGCGGTTTGCCGGTTATGAAACCGGGGGAATCAAATTCTCGAATTCTCGAGTATTCATCCATCATCCAAGCCATGATTTGGGAATTGGTAAATACGTCTGGCGCCGGAATGTCTTTGCTGGGGCCTACGATTTGTGAAATGGCACGTACATAGCCGCGGCTTACCCGTTCCAATTCCCGGAAGGACATTTCCCGCGGATCGCAAACGATGCCGCCTTTGCCCCCACCATAAGGGAGTTGGGCAATTCCACATTTTAAACTCATCCAAATCGCCAAGGCCTTCACTTCATCCTCGGTTACTTCCGGATGGAACCGGATTCCGCCTTTAGTTGGACCTACCGCATCGTTATGCTGGGCCCGATAACCGGTAAATACCCGGATGCTGCCATCATCCATACGAACCGGAATACGGACAGTCATGACCCGCAAAGGTTCCTTTAGAAGTTCGAACATATCTTCCCCGTAACCCAGCTTGTTCAGAGCTTCTTTTAATACCATCTGGGTCTGGGTCAGAACGTTCAAAGTCTCTTCCCGATGTTTGGCGCCTGCCTGATTGCTCATCCTTTGACCACCTTTTTACCAGATGAATGAATGGTAAGATATGCAAAATAAGTATAACCTGCGGCAGCAATCAGGAAAAGCATGTCTTTTTCTAAAACTTTAAACGTTCAAGGCTGGTCAGGAATCTCTACATCGTCCGGATTGTCTTTCTCCACCAGGGATTGGGGATCCCCTTGCGCTGATTGGGGTATTCGACCGTCCAAATCATCCGGATTGTCCGTTTGGATAAGACTGTCAAACCGTTTCGGCGTAGCTTTTCTCATCGCACGTTTCCCCCTTTGTACCATTACCCGTTATCATCCCTTAAGTGCTTGTTCGATATCCGCAATCAAGTCCTCAGGATCCTCCAACCCCGCTGATAACCTAAGCAACCCGTCCGTTATCCCTCTCTTGTTGCGCTCTTCCACAGGCATGGATGCGTGAGACATCTTTACTGGGTAAGAAAGAATGCTTTCCACGGCTCCCAGGCTTACTGCAAACAAAGGCAGTTTCAGCCGTTCCACAAATTTCCTCACCCGTTCGCCATTCTCCAGGTCAAAAGACAAGACAGCCCCTGGCCCTTTTGCCTGCCCCAGATGGACCTCCCTGCCAGGATGCGTAGGAAGTCCTGGGTAATACACCTTTTTCACCGACGGATGTTCGGCGAGATAACCGGCTATTAAACTGGCCGTTTCCTGGCTTTGTTTCATTCTTAGGGGGAGCGTCTTAATCCCCCTCATTAACAGCCAACAGTCCTGAGGTCCAAGAATTCCGCCAAATCCGTTTTGAATCAGATAGATGTCTCTGGCAAGGTCATCATTTAACACAGTAACAAGACCGGCCACCACGTCCGAATGTCCGCCCAAAAATTTGGTTGCCGAGTGGATGACCACGTCTATGCCCAATTCATGGGGCCGTTGCAGATACGGAGTCATGAAAGTGTTGTCGACAATTGTCAACAGTTGCCTGCTCTTCGCCAACTCGGTCGCTTTCTTCAAGTCAATGATCTGCAGGGTTGGATTTGAAGGGGTTTCCAACAGCAGGGCTTTGGTATTGGGACGTATGGCTGCTGCAATGCTTGCCGGATCTGTTGCATCGACGAAAGTGGTTTCGATCCCCAATCGGGCAAAAACCCTGGTCAGAGCCCGGTACGTCCCCCCATAAATGTCTTCACAGGCAACAATATGTGTTCCTGCAGAAAAAGTAAGCAGCACCCCGGTTATGGCCGCCATACCGGATGCGAATGCAAAGCCATGCTTGGCCCCCTCCAGTTGGGCAATACTATGTTCCAACGCTTTGCGGGTGGGATTCCCCGAACGTGCATAATCAAACTCGGGTGCTGTGTCCCAATCCGTCTGGTGAAACGTCGATGCTTGATAAATGGGGACACTGGAAGCTCCCGTATGCGGATCTGTTTCGACGCCCGTATGCAATGCCAATGTCTCAATCTTCATTTGTTTTCACCCCGACTTTCGCCGCTTCAATTGCTTGCGCCAGATCTTCAATAATGTCCTGATAATGCTCGATTCCCACGGAGAAACGCAGAAGCCGGTCCGTAACTCCATACGCTTCCCGCACTTCTTTCGGTATGTCAAAATGGGTCTGCCTTGCAGGATAGGTAATTAACGATTCGACACCGCCCAAGCTTTCCGCAAAGGTAATCAATTTAACGTTGGCCAGAATCGGTTCAATCATGCTTTCTTCAACAACTTCAAAGGACAACATGCCGCCATAGCCTCCCGACTGACCCTCATGCACTTCCTTGCCCGGATGTCCGTCCAACCCCGGGTAATAGACTTTGGTTATCAGAGGGTGCCGTTCCAGCCACCGGGCAACCAGCTGTGCATTTTCATTATGTCTCTCCATACGCAAAGCCAAGGTCTTCATGCCCCGAACCACCAACCAGCAATCCTGTGGTCCCAGTACGGAACCGATGGAGTTTTGCAGGAAATACAGCCTTTGGCTGAGGTCTTCATCCTTTACGGCAACAAGTCCGCATAATACGTCGTTATGTCCTCCCAGGTATTTGGTGCCGGAATGAAGTACAATATCGGCCCCCAGATCAAGCGGACGTTGAAAATAGGGAGACATAAACGTATTGTCCACAATGGTGATGGCGCCTGCTTCTTTTGCAATGGCGGAGCATCCTCTGATATCGGTAATTTTCATCGTCGGATTGGTTGGTGTTTCAATAAAGATGCATTTTGTGTTGGAGCGAACAGCCGTTTCCACAGCCTGCAAGTCTCCTGTGTCCACATAGGTGGTCGTGAGTCCCTTCCGTTTCAGGATCTGTTCAAGTAACCGGTATGTGCCTCCATACAGATCATTGGATGCCACAATATGGTCTCCTGGTTCAAACAATTCAAACAGACAACTGACAGCCGCCATTCCCGATGCAAAAGCAAAGCCGCTTGTTCCGTTTTCGAGATCCGCAATTGTGCTCTCCAGGACCTTCCGGGTGGGATTCAGCGTACGGGTATAATCAAACCCTGTACTTTGTCCCAATGCGGGATGCGAAAAGGTCGTTGAATGATGTATGGGCATTGATACAGCCCCGGTTGCAGAATCTTGCCTGTTCCCTGCTTGTGCCAATCGTGTCTCAATCTTCATCCCTGATTCCTCCCTCAATAAATTAATGTTTTCTACGTTTTTCTCGCTCTATCACAATATTTCATCTTTGACGTACGAAGCACCCATGGATAATATTTG